>CAZIZB010000152.1:0-2425 GCA_964543635.1 uncultured Opitutales bacterium
TGACTACAGTGTGACAAGTTCTGCCAGAAGGTCAAAAATTTTCTTATGAAAAATAAAAGCCAAATGTTCGTTATCCCATAAAAATTGTATAATTTCTAATCTTTACAAAATAGTTAACAAAAAGATCGACAACTTTGAAACAGATCATTAAGTTCAAAGCATGAAGATTGATAGTATAATTGAAGCAGCTTTAAATGAGCAGATGAAACATGAATTTGAATCAGCTTATGCTTACTTAAGCTTAGCAACAGATTTGGGAGCAACACCATACAGTGGTTTTGCACACTGGATGAAAAAGCAGTACGAAGAAGAATTAGAACATGCGATGCGCATTTACAAATATATTCAAGAGCGTCAAGGTCGCGTCAAATTGCAAAGCTTTGAATGTCCTAACTATAACGTTCAAAGCCCACTCGAAGCTTTCCAAATCGCTTATAAGCTCGAAGTCGAAAACACAGAACGCATTCATAAAGCTTTCGCGCTCGCTGTTCAACAAAAAGATTATCCAACTGAAATCTTTCTACAATGGTTCATTAGCGAACAAGTAGAAGAAGAAGATAATTGCCAAACAATGATTGGAGCTCTCGAACTTGCTAAGGATTGTTCATCTTCTTTGCTTGCCCTAGACCGCGAAGCTGCCCAACGGTAATTTAAAATCACTCCTCTTAAGATTTGTACCTTTATATTACAATTCTTAAGAGGAATGTTTAACGGTCTTAGTGTTTCAATTTTGAGCCTATTGTGCTGGCTGTTGAGGTACCATTGCTTGAAAATGATTTACTCCGTTGTAGTAGATAAAAACGGCATTGGGATTCTTTTCTTTAATTTCTTCAAATGATTTTGGTGTTGTTACCTGTCCATTTGTATCGAATTTCTTAAATGTGTAAGTTTGAGGATTTTTATCATCTGATTGCACAACAACAATAGATTTATTTATATTATATGCAATAGAGTTAATGTCTCTAAGCGCATCATGATTCATGCAATATGATGTTTCAAAATCTAAATTATGAATTTGCAAAAAATTACTAATATTATTACTAATTTCATCCACCCGATCTAATGATTCTCCATTAGCATTTAAAGTTGCTGCGATAGCACTATTTTCGCGAGGTACATTTACAAGATTAAAACCTTCAAATTGATCTCCTAAAGCATCATTAGCGTCCAAAAATTGTGGACAATTATTTATATAACTTACTCCCAATTGAAATATATCTATAATCTTATTTAATATAGCTTTTTCTATCACATTAAGCTGCCTTGGTTCATTTAAATAAGTAACAATGACTCCATCAAAACGATTTCGTTCTTTAAACATTTCGCCTTCACCTATAAAGGTTTCTTGCCCATCTATATTAACTTTTACAAGACCCAAAACATTACGAGCTTCTTCTGTATTAAGGAAAAAAGTTCTAAAGGTATCTATAATCTGTTTAGGCGTAAATCCATCTAAAAGCAATCCATGATAAACTTCCTTCATCTGTTCTGTTTCATTGAAAAAATTAACCCAACCTGCATCTTGTTGTATTTTTTGCAAATCATTTTCTCCTCCAGTAAGTCCGCCTTTTCGAAGTTTCCAATCCGCCTCACTAGTAACTCCAGAATTTAAAAAAGATATAACATGCGTAAGTTCATGAGCTATAAAGTAAGCTTCTGATTTTTCGTTTGCAGGGAAATTATGTGTTGTAATTTTATTTTTATCAAAAACGTAACGTTCTTCATTAATAGGCTTTGTATTTATAATAACATCTAAACAATTTTTATCATTACTAAACGGACTAAAAGAATATTGATTATATTCGGAAGTCCACAAAGAAATATTTATTTTTATGGAATCTTCTAGTTTTCGACCTGTATTTTTATCTATTAATGCACTTTTCAATGCTTTAAGAATATTACACCCTGTTTTTGTCTCAGCAATTTCATTCAAGATATTAGTTAAAGAAAATATATCTATATTGCAATTAGTGTCTTGACAATTAAAATACTTTTCTAATTCATCAATATCTTCAAAGATCTCTTCTAAATTAGTATTTAGAGAAAGTTCCTTTAATTCTTTTTGTTCTCTAATATCTTCAGAAAATTCCTCTATTGCTTTTTCCATTCGTTCTTGGGCCCCTATTAGAGCCGTATTTTGTTCAATTCTCAAAGAACACATGACACCATTTTAAAAAATAAAAATAATAAAAGCAATAAAAAATCACTATCAATACCATTGACAAATCCCCATCATCTATCATAGTAAAGGCAAATGTTTGACAAAAGTATTAAATTATTATATTTTTTAGGTGGGTATTTCGTTGGAATGGCAACATTTTCTTATGCGACTCGATTAAGTGATCTTTTAGCTGATGATGACCTTTTAAAAATATGTGAATTGTGTGAAAATGTTTTATTACGGGATGGTTCTGATTTAAATGTA
>CAZIZB010000153.1:0-2406 GCA_964543635.1 uncultured Opitutales bacterium
TCAACACACCAAATATGTTCAATGAAAGCCTTATGAATATAACTTCTTTGGAATCAGTTTATACAACTATTAGCGATTCACTCATGAATACCCTAACATCATCATTAAAAAAATAAATTTAAGAGGACACTTACCATGAATGTTGTAACGAATAATTCACAACCTGCTGTACTTGACTCACTCCAAGCTGGACTTAAAAATCTAGGAGAAGAGACAGCAGGTGGATTTTTAGCTAAATTCAGTGCACACACAAAAAAAGTAATGGAGCGCGAAGGAGCTACTTCACAAGCCACAGGTACTGCAGCTCTCCTTCTTGGAGGAGCGGAACAAATAGGATTATTATCCGCCATAGGTGCTGCACTAGGGACCACTATAACTTTTCCGCCTGCTGCTGCAGGAATCGCCTTAGCAGGAGGAGCACTTTTTTTAGCTATTGGCACCTATAAAGCATATGGACATGCTAAAAAAGCTGCAATACAAAAAGCAGCAGAGAATAATACCACCGCGACGACAGGAGATATTGTTTCAGAACTTGTAAAACAAACAGTAGAAAATATTGTCTTTGGCGCTCCAGCTATTTTACTAAAATTTGCCCCCGGCCTACAAAAAAAACTAAATGATTGTGTCCAAAAATATGAAGCTAAACAAGCCCTTCAAAAAGGAGCATCAAGCCTTTCCGAACAATTTGGCAAATTAAAAAATATTCAAAATGAGATAGCAAACAATATCGATGATATAAAAAATACGACAGAAACAAAAATTAATGGTGCAAAAACTAAAATTCAGACCGAAATCAATAAGGCAGCACAAAACTATCTTAATAAAAAATTAGATGACTTAAATAATCAATTAAATGACTTAGGAGTAAAAAATTTAGCACAACTCCAAGAGTTAGTAAACGTCGATCCACTAAGTCATCTAAAAGAAATTGGTGATAGTTTAGGTCTTCAAGATTATTCCCAAACAATTTTCGACAAGGTACGTAAAGAGATAGAACAAAATGCACAGCAATTAGGGGATTTGGGAAAAAGCGCTATTTTAAGTCGATTGGAGAATGCAAGGACTATTGACGATTTAAAAGAACTAAAAAAATTGGCCCAAGACCTTGATATAGATGCAATACTTGAAAAAACAAAGGAAGAAATAAAGAAAGAAATAAAGGAAAAAATTCAAGGTGAAATAAATGACATCCAGGACAAACTCCCCACTAAACAAGTAAGCGAAGCGATAAATAAACTTAATCAGTTAAAACAAGAGATCAACAATACAAAGGAAGCATTGCAATGCTTAATCGACAATAAAGGACAACCTGATACAGAACAAGTAAAGACAATACTACAAGGGGCTAAAAATGAAGCGAAGCAGTTATGTCAAGAGCAAATAGATAAGATAAAAAATGAAGCAAAAAAAGAATTAACAACATTTATTAACCAGGAAACAGGGAAAATAAAAAAAGATCTAGAATCTAAGATGAATACGATAGAACAAGGAACAAATGAAATCTTTGCCGAATTAGAAAAAGCAATAGAGGCTATAAACTCTAAAGCAGGTAACCTGGAAGCACTAAAAACACAAACAAAACAAAAAATAGATACGATTAAAAACCTTGATTTTATGCAGGATCCGTCTAATACCATTTCTAACTTAATCGGGTCACTTGATTTTCAAGAAGATACAAATTTTGATCAAATTTCAGAAGCTTTCGATAAAGCAAAAACAAACGCTAATAACCTTACTGCATCTTTAGCAGAAAATGCAGCTAAAAAATTTATTGAAATAGGGGTTCAGGAAGCAAAAGAAGTAGGATCACGTACAACAGAAGAAGGTTATAGCTTCTTTGAAAACAAATTTAAAGAATATGGGATTAGTTTTGATTAATAATAAATTTACAATAGAATAAAAAATGAATACACAAGCATCAAAATACTTAACAGCACTTACAATTGCATTACAATCTGATAATGACAATAAAAATAGCCAATCAGACATTTCATTTACAGAAGCATTAGGAACAACCTTAGCTACATTACAAGTAAATAACATGGAAGCTGTTTTTTCAAATGAAGAATTTGAAAAACAAGTCCAGCAACAACAAAATTATTGGGCAGATTATTTAGAAAAAACGAAAAAACAACTTAATGAAGCCATGCGAACTTTTGAATCTTATGATCAAAAAGGGCTTTTAAAAACATTTTTTCAAAAAATTAAAACAAGAAAAAATTTATCGCCACAAACACTCAAAAAAGCATTTGATAGGCTCAATCAATATGCATTTGAAGCTTTTAAAAACAAAACATGGAACGATGTTTATTCCATGTTCTTTTTTATTACAGTTTACTTTCCAACAAAAGCAAAACCTTATTTATTTCTTGCAAAAGCGACCGAAGAACTTAAAGGCCTCGATCA
>CAZIZB010000154.1:0-2319 GCA_964543635.1 uncultured Opitutales bacterium
TTGATTAAGAGTCAACTGCTCTACCATTGAGCTAGCCGGGCTTTTAAAACACTAATCTAAAGTGTGAATGGTTTTTTAAAAAAATCAAGCCATTAAAAAATAAATTTTTGTGAAAAGATAGTTTGAGTATCGTATTACAAATTTTATTGGAGAAAATCCTTTCTTCTTTTAAAATTATAATTTTTAAAAAATTGCCTACTTTATCTAAATCGGCATAAAAACTGCTAAAATTGTTTATATGAAAACGTTTTTAATCATAATATTTTCTTTTTTTATACAGATAATTTGTTTGATAAGTGCCCAAAACTTACTTACCGAACAAGATTTTTTAAAAATGTGGGCAACAAAGGGTGACGCCATTTCACAAGGATCTTTCGGAAAAATTTACATTGTTAATTTTCAAGGCCAAAAATATGCACTCAAACAAATGAAATCTGACACTGAGAAAACTGTTGAGAATGATATTCAAGGTAACAATATGCTACGTTCGGGTATAAAAAAGTTAAACCCAGAAAACACTTTTTATGAAAAACATATGGAATCATTAACAAAATATTATGGTGCCTTTAAAACACAAGATCATGAAACTATTCTTGTTTTTGAATATGCTCCAGGAGTTTCCTTTGAAACGTATTTAAAAAATTTGAATGCAGAAGAACGTTATTCCCAAAACACATTTCATGAAATTAGTATTATACTCGCTAAATATGCTAACTTGATTCATTTGGAACATGAAGCTGGAACAATTAATCGGGATGTAAAAGGACAAAATTTTCATGTTCAAAAACAAGCATCTGGTTTTTCGATAAAAGGCCTTGATCATGGTACTATGTTAAAACTAACTTCAATTAATAATGGGAAACAACGAACCGAATGCGGTGTAGGAACCCCAGCTCGTATGGCTCCAGAAATTTCAAAAAGAATCATTAGAGAAAAAGGATATTCTCCTGCAGTTGATGTATTTGCCCTAGGATGTGAATTGTTAAATGCTTATTTCAATTTTTTTGATAAACAGTTTTTTGCTAAATCTTGGAATGTTTCTAATTTTTTAGAAAATGCAAAACCGTTTCAATGTTTACCAAATTGGGAAGTTTTTTTTACTCAAGCTTTATCAGAAAATAAAGAAAAAACAAACGTTATTAATTTATGGTTAGAACGCTTAAAGGTTTTGTCTAATGAACAACAAGAGTTTTTAGGATATTTAATTAGAGATTGTTGTGCATTTAACCCTGAACATCGCATAAGCGCTGCACAATTAGGTTATTTATTGGAAATTTTTTCACAATCTTTTGAAGATAGTATTAAGTTATCTTACGAAAAACAAAAAGAAATTGCTTTGAAAACTTATCCCTTAAATATTCCTAACCCCATTATTCTTATGATTCAAAATCCGCAAACAAGACTTAATGGTTATATTGCACTCAATCTTTTAATTTATTCCAATTTTTCTTATAAATATACAGAAACTTATCAGGAATTACTAAAACGTGATGATTATATAAAATTTAACCCCAAAACCCAACTCTTAGCTTACTTAGCATTGGGTAATATGGAGTTTTTTCATATGCTAGCATCAGTGTTTGTTGATGTTGTGCAAAATATAAAAGAAACTATTTGTCTTGAAAACTTTCCTATTTTAGGAAAAAACAAAACTATTCCTATGCCAGCAGATATAATACTTAATCTAGGAAAAGCTGATTTGGATTTTCGAAAACAAGAAGTTTATGGCATGGCTCTTCTTTCACAAAAAGATAATGAACAAGCTTTACAAGAATGGATAAAGAAAAATACAAATATTATAAAAACTTTAATGCAAGAAGGTTTTCTCGTAAATTTTCCAATAGTGAATACAAATAAAACAATTCCTTTATCAGCTGATATGATTATTAAGCTTGGAAAAACAAACAAAAGTTTTCAGAAACAAGAAATTTATGGCATGGCCCTCTTGCAAAAAGGTGATGAACAGTCTTTAAAAGAATGGGCAAATAAAAATAAAAGTACTGTAAAAATTTTAACCCAAAAAGCATTTGTTCTGGAATTTTCAAGTGTTGATTCGCAAAAAACGATTCCCATGTCGCCAGCTATGATTCTTAATCTAGGAAAAATTGATAAAAATTTTGAAAAACAAGAAGTTTATCAATTGGCTCTTCAAAAAGTAAAAAGCATGAAGAATTTGAAGGGTGGTCTTCTAGAAATCCTAATGATAAACTATTAAAACAACAAGTTCAATAGCAAGTATATCATTCCTGATACAAATTTTATTGGAGAAAAGAGTTGTGTTGAGGGTAAAAACATGGCAGTTTATAGAGTGAGCCCTCA
>CAZIZB010000155.1:0-2316 GCA_964543635.1 uncultured Opitutales bacterium
AACAGTTATTAACAGTAGAAAACCATAAACAACTTTAAAAAAGTTGTTCCAAGGGGGTCGCCCTTGAGCGAGCAGGAATGAGTCATCCCTACACCCGACGGACTTCTGCTTGTTGTTAAATTTTAAGCAAGCTGCTTTCAAATTAACAAGTCGCAGAAGTTTTGTTTTGAGTTTTGGTGGCGGCTTTGATGGCTTGAATAAAAGTTACGCAAATAAAAGTAATATTTGTATGTTTTTTGATGGACATTATTTACTGGGTTTATTTTCATTACTAGAATGTTTATTCTAAATAAAGAAATAGTGAGAAAAATCTTTTCTCGTTCGATTGCTAAGGTTGTTGCTATTCTTAGTTTAACATCTCTTGTACAGGCTGCACAGTTTCATTTGCCACCTGGAACGCCGGGATTACAACATGGAAATGCTCAATCTCCCCTGAATCCTTTTATGGACTGTGTTCATATCCATATTCCCAATACAACTTGTCATTTATATTTTCCTATCGATGGTTCTCAGCCAACGACAACTGAAGCAGGACAATATTCTGGAGCAAGATTTGTTGGCCAACTTGGTGACGACTTAGTAACTGATTGGTGGGTGAGAGTGTTTGGCGGGAATAGGGCTGTGAATTGGTCTAGGCCAGATGACCAGCAATTACTAAACCAACCTCCAGATATTCCAATGGGGTTTGATATAAATGGTAATATTGCGCATATTATCAATGTAAAACACCTTTCACTTTGTGCAGGCTGGAATAGTCTTAGAATATCCTTTTGGCAGGCATTTCGCCAAATTGCTGCTGATCCTGTGGGACGGGTGCTTCTCTATCGATTGTTGATCGAAATTAGAAGGGTTGATAGTGACACCTCGACACAAGGATGTGAAGAAAAAGGAGATCGAGATAATGATGAGATTATTCGAGATGATGATATTAATAAAAAATGTCGTTCAATAAAAATTAATCAAGCAATAGAGGGTTGCTGTTTTAAAATAGGTGATAATGGTGCACAAATAGATTTTGAAGATTTAAATAGAGGTACATTTGTTTTTTACTTCGTGAAAAATCATGGTACATTGTTAACTAAAAATCAAGATCGTCCCGTTGATGTAGCTCTATTTCATGAAATGCTTCATTGGTTTCATTATTTGAGAAGATTGCAAAGAGTATTGGAAAATAAAAGTGGCAAGCCTGATAGTTTTAAGTATGTTTTGCGTTGTTATTATGGAAACCAAACAGAATTGTGCGTTTGGGGACTGATTTGTAATGTGGAAGAAATTGCAACCATCCTAGGTTCACCTAATCATAATAATCAAGAGTTCATTAGATTAATGCATGAAGATGCGTTTTTGCTCGCCGGGAATCCAAATTTGATTAACAATCCCAATTTTATTATGGTCAACATAAATGGTGTTCCACAATACATTCCGTATAGCGAAAGGTTTTTAAATGGAGATGATTTGTCTGAAAATGCTTATCGTGCATCTAAAGATCTTCCTATTCGTTATGGACATGTAAATACGTCTATTAGTAGTTATAATATTTTTAATATACCTTCTCGTTTTATTTTAGCACATCGAGTAGCTTTTTATTGTTATTATGAAGTTACAGGACAAATTTTGAGAATGTGGAATTTTGGTCCTGGAGAAGCTATTGCGATGTAAAATCATAAAATAAAAAACTTGATTTTTTATAAGAATAGTAATTGTTATAAGTCATGAAAGTAAAAAATATAATATTGTATAGTAGTTTGTTTGTATCATCTCTTTTAAATGGGATGCCTGAAAAATTGCAAAAAGAAGCTGAAAATGCTGAAAACTCAATGTCTATTTTATTGGGCAAATTTTCAAAAACAGATCTTGGAAATTTAAAAAAATGTTTAGAAGAAACTAAAAACAAATTGATGAAATATTCCCAAAAAGATACATCTGGAGATGCGTGGGATCATATTGCTATTCTAAAAATTGACTTATTGTTTTTAGAAGAATGTTCTGATATTTTGTTGGAAAAATCCACTTTGACACAAGATGAAAAAATGAAAAAAATGAAAAAATGGTGTAATAAATCTTACAGATATGAAATTTACCTTGGACCAATTTTAAGAAAGCAACAATAAATATCCTATAAAATCTTGAAAAACAATTAATAGTAATTGATGGTAAAGAAGGATTGTTCAATTTCAATTAAAATCACATTTACCTCCATTCTAAAGAGCTCTGCAAATTTCTTGTGGGGCTCTTTTGTTTTGCCATTCTTGACAATTTTCAAAACAATAATTAAAAGAAAAATCATGAAAGATAAATATATGTTATCAATGTGTG
>CAZIZB010000156.1:0-2300 GCA_964543635.1 uncultured Opitutales bacterium
AATAATTTATTAAGAATCTCTAAAGTACTCTATTTATTCGAACAAATTCGCTTGTTCGTTTTGCAAAATAGCGGCTTCTTGCTTTTCTAAAGCTTGATAGGAAGGCGGATTTTGAACACGATTTTTTAGAAATTGTTCACGTTCCTGCACGATTGTTTCTGCAATTTGCTGAACATGCATCGTAAGCCAACGATAAGTAAAAGTGTTAGGACGATAATCGGCAGGACCAAAACAATCCACACGTCCGTTTTGAAGCAGTAAATCGTTTTGCATAAACTCCGCCTTCGAATCAGGATGATGAACTGCGAATGTTTTGCCGCCACGCTCTTTAATAACAGCAAACATGGGAATATCGCTAGGTCCATCAGCAATATAAATCATATTTTTTACCGGAATTCGACGGTCCTCCAACAACATGTGCGAATTGACATTAACAGTCGGGTTTTTATTAGACCCCTTATTGATTTCAAACAAATGGCGGGTTTTTGAGGTATTATCCACAATACGACCGATTTGCGAAATCTCTCTGGTGGTCTCCAAGGGAATACATTCTTGATCCAAATACCCTGGCAACATGGGCTCTTCGATAAATTCGCAACCGTAAATACCATCTACATAAGGAGCAATTTTGCTGCCACGAATCATTTCCGTCAAGCCGCAGCTAATAATGTAATGTTCTAATTTTAAATTATATTTTTTAAAACATGGATCTTCTTCTATAAGGTCTTTAAGTGTCTTAAAAAACTCCGGCAAGCCTTCAAATAACTGCAATTCAGCACCAAATTCACGCAGCTTGGCATTATTCAAACCACGTAATGGCCCGTTTTTAACATACGAAATCAAGTGATTCAGATAAATAAAATCTTCCGAAACACTGATATTTTGCTGAGCATAAACCTCTGGCAAAGCCCGAACTTCCTTCCAAAACTTTTTGGAATCAATCCCATAAGCTTTAAACAAAGGCTCTTGCATAACACCCGGCAAAAGCGTTTTGTCAAAATCCCATATGCAAGCAATCAAACTAGAAGGCATATACGCCATAATATTTTAATTATCCAAATTATTGTTAGTTTAAGCAAGAGGAAAATAAAAATTTTACTTGAACGTTGTTAAACTCAATTATTAGTCTCGCCAACACCAAAAATAACGTTCTCTGCGTGATAAATCTAATGTTGTTTTGGTTTGAACAAAACCACTTTTTTGAGCCCAATCTGCAAGAATTTCATGCTGTTTTAAACCCGTCTCCAAAACCAACATCCCCTTAGGCTTCAAAAACGAACGTGCTTCAGCAATAATATGCTTCAAATCAGCCAAACCGTTTTCTGCTGAAATCAAGGCTTGCATAGGCTCAAACAAACGTACCTCAGGCGCAGCTTCATCTACTTCTTTTTGCTTTAAATAAGGCGGGTTTGAAATAATAAAATCAAAGGTTTCATGAAGCCTTTGAAACCAAGAAGTATGAACAAATTTTATCTGCTTATCGACACGATTGGCTTCGGCATTTTCCATAGCCAAGTCTAAACTTGGAATAGAAATGTCGGTAGCCGTCATCTGCAAATGTGGATATAATGAAGTCAATGCGATCGCAATAGCTCCACTTCCTGTACCTAAATCTAAACCTTTTTGCGGAGTCTTATCCCCCCAATACTGTTGCAATTGATAGATCAATTCCTCCGTTTCAGGCCTAGGAATAAGCACACGGTCATCAACAATCAACTTCTGACCATAAAAATCAACACTTCCTAAAATATATTGCAGAGGTTCCCTACGACCTCTGCGAACACTCAAACTCCGCAATTGCTCTATCTGTGTTTTCGATAAGGTGCGATCATAATTAACCGCATACAAATCAAGACGACTACAATTCAGAATAGAAGCGAGCAGCCATTCTGCATCAACACTTGGACTTTCAACTCCTTTTTTTTTGAAAAAACCAACCAAAGAAGCTAAAGCTTCGCCTACTCGCATTTCAAAAAGATAATTAGCTTAAAAGCTAAATTATTTTTTCAACCAAACCTGCTTTAATAGCCTTTACAGCAACCCAAACACGGCGAACTTGACCGTTAGGCAACATGATCTTAACACGCTGCAAGTTGGGCTTAAAAATACGCTTTACCTTCTTAGTAACGTGCGTACCGATACCACCGCTTTTCTTCGATTGACCCTTGCGACTGATGCGTGATCCAACAACTCGCTTTTTTTGTGTAATATAACAAATGCGTGACATACTAAAATATTTCTTTCCTTACTAAAATTAAGCAGAGCGACCATAAGTGCAAGCATTTTTTTTATTTTTATTT
>CAZIZB010000157.1:0-2289 GCA_964543635.1 uncultured Opitutales bacterium
AAAAATTTTCTTATCATACTTTTATGAGGGAATTTAGTAAACGGACGCATCATTGTGGAGAATTACGTAAAGAGCATTTAGAGCAATCCGTTATTTTAATGGGCTGGATCCAAAGTTTACGGGATCATGGTGGACTTTGTTTTATCGATTTGAGAGATCGCGAAGGTATTACACAATTGGTTCTTGATCCGCAAGTTTTTGCAAAAGAAATTGCCCAATTAAAGACAGAATCTGTTATCGAAATTTCCGGAAAAGTACGTTTAAGACCTGAAGAAACCGTACATGCAAACTTGGCTACGGGTGCGATTGAAGTTTGGGTTGAAGCCCTTACAATACACAACATATGTCAAACTTTGCCATTTCCATTAGATGAAAAAGCTGAAAAAGTAGGTGAGGATTTACGTTTAACCTATCGTTATCTCGATTTAAGAAGAAAAGTCAACCAAGAGCGTTTGCGTTTGCGGCATCGTGCTTCGAATGTTATTCGTAATTATTTAGATGCTAATGGTTTTTTTGAAGTTGAAACGCCTGCTTTGTTTAAGAGTACACCAGAAGGTGCTCGTGAGTTTTTGGTGCCTAGTCGTTTGAATCCAGGCAATTGTTATGCGCTTACACAATCCCCTCAGCAGTACAAGCAAATGCTCATGGTAGCTGGTGTAGAAAAATATTTTTCGTTTGCAAAATGCTTTCGTGATGAGGATTTACGTGCGGATCGCCAACCTGAGTTTACGCAAATTGACTTAGAGGCTTCATTTATTGATCGTGAAGATATTTATGCGCTTATTGAGGGCCTTATCGCGAAATTATGGAAAGATTGTTTAGGTATTACGATTTCGACACCTTTGTTACGTTTGCCATTTAAAGATGCCATGAATCGTTTCGGGTCCGACAAACCTGATATGCGTTTTGGTCTCGAGTTACAAGATGTAACGGCTATTTTCAAAGGATCTAACTTTAAAGTCTTTGCGAATGTAGCTGATAAAGGTGATGCAATCAAGGTCTTGAAGGTCGAGAATTTTGCCGACATGACAGCTGGCGAATTGGCAAGTCTTGAGCAAACTGCCAAACATTTAGGGGCCAAAGGACTTGCTTATATTAAGATCAAAGAAGGTGAATGGAAATCTCCGCTTACAAAGTTCTTGTCAGACGATGAAAAAGGTGCGTTAACAAGCCAATTACAGCTCAAAGAAAACGATTGCTTATTTTTCATGGCAGATCGTTGGGAAAAAGCTTGTACGATTTTAGGTAAAGTACGTTTGGAGCTTGCACAAATTCTGCAAAAACGTGGTACCTTAACAATAGCTGCAAATGATTATAAATTCTTGTGGGTGGTTGATTTTCCGCTGTTAACTTACGATGAAGATCAGAAGAAGTTTGTAGCGACACATCATCCCTTTACTTCCCCGGTAAAAGACGATGTTTCTTTATTAAAAACCGATCCACAAGCAGTTCGTGGACAACATTATGATTTAGTTTTGAATGGTGTCGAATTGGGTGGCGGAAGTATTCGTATTCATTCGCCAGAAATCCAACGCTTTATTTTTGAAAATGTGCTGAAATTGCCTGCAGATGTTGTAGAAAATCGTTTTGGATACATGTTGAAAGCCTTTTCTTTTGGTGCACCTCCGCATGGGGGTATTGCGCTTGGCTTTGATCGTTTGGTAGCGCTTATGGCAGGCACGACAAGTATTCGTGATGTGATTGCTTTTCCGAAGACTCAAAAAGGTCAGGATTTAATGTCCATGAGCCCTGGCGTTGTTGAAGCAAAACAATTACAGGAGTTAGGTTTGCAGTATATCCCGCAAATACAGGAATAAACGATGGAAGCACCGCTGAAGCATATCGCTTTTATTATGGATGGTAATGGTCGTTGGGCTAAGCAACGGAATTTAGCCCGCACAGAAGGCCATAAGGAAGGTGCTCAACGTGTTTTTGATGTTGCCAAGCGCATATTTGACCATTGGAAAATACCCTATATTACCCTGTATGCCTTTTCGACAGAAAATTGGAAGCGGCCGCAGCAGGAAATTAGCGTTATTTTTAAGTTATTAGCGACCTATTTAACAAAGAAAAAAGCCGTATTTCTTGAGAATAAAATCCGTCTGAACACGATTGGTAATATTGATGCATTACCGGAAGCTACTCGTAGAGCCATTGAGGATGTAAAAGCTGCTACGGCGCATTTTACAGACCATACGCTAACGCTAGCTTTAAATTACGGCGCTCGAGAAGAGGTTTTAAGGGCAATTAAAGCTTTGCCGGCAGATGAGATCAAAGACTTGACTTGGG
>CAZIZB010000158.1:0-2281 GCA_964543635.1 uncultured Opitutales bacterium
AAAGCCACGAACACAAAAAGTAGAACACATAACATACACAAGGAGGACAAATGTTTAACAAAATCACGAAATTAATTGAATTTGGAGCAATAATCTGGCTAAACGGGCTCTGCGTCTGTGGGAATCGGATAGATGTATTTTATGAAGGAGGTCCGACGCTAGTAGCAGAAGGAATCGATGGTGTGGAGTTACCTACTGAGCTTAGCGATCCTAGTCACGAACTGTGGTATGAATACGGTAGTAAACTTGAATTTATAGGTATAAGACTGAATTTTCCTGAAGAATTGATCCAAGATTGTGAAGATAAGTACTGGAAAATTCACGATGATGCATTGATTCAAGAATTAGAAGAAATTGTCTCTACGGAAGAAAATTTTCACAATTGGTGTAATAAACAGGAAAAAATAGATTATCCAGATCACAATACACGTTGCATACATGCATATATACTAAAGAAAGCAAATGAAAAAAATTATTTACTTTCGAAAGATTTTTGCAATCGTATAAATCTTGAACCTAGAATAAGCCGTATTCACTTAAAAGGAGCAACACTTTGTCTCTACGGGCTTGCACCCAAAACTCCTGCAGGATATTACATAAGGGATTTAGAATGGATAATGAATTATACATTTTTTGAAGAGGAGAGCGATGAAAAGGACGACGCCTCAACAACATTCTCCTTTTTTGAAAATTTAATTAATTCTTTCTAACAATTGCTCGATAGTAATACCCGTTATAATAAAGTTTTATAGCATTGGGATGATTGTTTAAGACCTCTTCTAGCTTATCACATGTAATTTTGGATTTTTTCAAGTCGCCAATATTATTTATAGTTTCAAACAAGCAGTATTGCAATTGTTTATCTGGTACTTGAATTATAATAAGAATAGTTTTTTCAATAATTCTTGCAATAAGCCCTAAAATTTTCAATCCGACATCTCCATTTATGCCATTATCCCAAAACCCATCTTGACTTAATAAATCTAGAAAATTCTTATTAAAATTATAATTTACCCCATATTCTTGCATTAGACGTCGCAATCCAAAAACATTTGATATTAATATAGGCTTTGAATTGGGTAATGGAGGAGGTACAAGGGTTTTGTTATTTGAAATATTTGCATTATTTGTATCCCTTAAGCTATTAGCAATTGCTGAAAAAACAGAATTTCCATTACAAACATTATCCTGTATTACATAATTACAGAAATTAAAATCCTTTTTGCGGTTATTGGCTTTTGACAATTTTTTCGGTAAAAATTTAATTGTTTTGAAATTGTCGGTATTGGAATTAAAAAATTTAATATTAGGCAATAATACAAATTCAGAAATTCTAGAATGTAATTGAATTGCTATTTTTGTTATTACTTTATTGCGTGAAATGCTTTGAATGGTGTCAGTAAGCCAAGCATTAAAAAGATTTTTGCCTTGCCCCGTATACTCAGGATGAAAACTTGCGTGATGGCTTATTTTTTCATACTTTATGTTTTGGTAATTAATTTCTTGAATCTCTTTTATAAATGGAAAACTTTTTTCATATTTTCAATGTAAATCGTATTTAATAAAATCCTACTATTTTCCCAAAGATCTATATTGTTAGCTGAATAATGCGACCAAGAAACTATGGAATCATCACTATAATACTCACGTAAAAATGTGCTTTCGCCAATAAATGGACTTAAAAAATCTCCTATTTGCCGTTCTCTTCCCAAAATAACGGTCATCTCGTCAAGTGAATCATCACAATCTTTATTTTCCCAAAGTTTTTTATATTCTTCTTGTAAAATTTCTGCAATATCCTGCAAATTTAACTTTTGGATTAAAAACTCTTGAACTCTGCTTTTGGGATCAAAAATTTCTTCATTTTTTTCTATAAGCCAATCAACACATTCCAGTTGATTTAGTATGTGCAATAATTCATGTGCCAGAGTGATAAAGAATGGCAATTCCTGCTCTCGAAGATGGTATTCCCAATGACTTGAATCATTTGGATCGACTAATTTTATCAAACAAGGTCTATAAAGCATGTTTTCATTGAGAAGCTTCTTGAAACCTAAATTAGTTTTTTGATGCAAGTTATTTTTTATCACTTGCCAAAACGGAATTTTAAAATCTTCTGCAAACACCTTATTGAGAGCAATTTCAAACAGAAAGGTCTGATTTTCGTAATTTTTTAATTCAATATAAGCCTCAGATTCATCTATCAGCCTAAACTCAAACCGAAAACCTAGCTCTGGGTGTTGTTCTTCCCAGAATTGGAAAGCTTTCCAGAGGTTTTGGC
>CAZIZB010000159.1:0-2278 GCA_964543635.1 uncultured Opitutales bacterium
ATGATCTTTAATTCTATAGTTTTTGGTATATTTATAGCATGTTTTTTCTTGCTGTGGCCTTTGTTTAAACAGAAGAATACGAGCCGTTGGATATATATTATTGTAGCTTCTTTATTTTTTTATGGATGGTGGAATTGGTATTATATTTTTGTATTGATTTTTAGCGGCTTGATTGACTTTGGTGCTGCAATTTTTATTGTGAAATTTAAAAAACAATGGCAAAAAAAATTATGTCTTATTCTTTCGCTTATTGTAAATTTAGGGTTACTTGCAACTTTTAAATATTCTGGATTTATTGTTGAAAACCTAAATCTATTTTTATTAAAACTAGGTTATACTGGAGCTTTATTATCAATTAATTTGCCTGAATTTTTCTTAGTTTTACCGATTGGAATAAGTTTTTATACATTTCAATCAATGAGTTATACAATAGATGTTTACAAAGGTAATTTGCAACCAACGAAAAATATTCTGCATTTTTTTGCATTTTTGACCTTGTTTCCTCAGTTGGTTGCAGGACCCATAGAACGTGCTACGAATTTATTACCTCAAGTTGCGCAAAAGCCAAAAGATTTAAATGAAAGTGAACGTTTTCAAGCTTTGTGCTTAATTATTTGGGGATATTGTAAAAAGATGCTTTTAGCTGATAATTTAGCTCCTATTGTTAATCAAGCTTTTGCAACCCCTTATCTTTCTAATTCTTGTTTGTTTTGGTGGGGAATAGCTTTGGGCTTTGCATTTCAAATTTATGGTGATTTTTCAGGTTATACCGATATTGCCAGAGGTTTAGCTCGATGGATGGGAATAAGCCTAATGAAAAATTTTGATTTCCCTTATTTTTCAACTAATATACAAGAATTTTGGAAACGTTGGCATATTTCTTTATCATCTTGGTTTAAAGATTACGTCTATATACCTTTGGGAGGTAGTCGAAATGGGAATATTAGAACCTATATAAATTTATGGCTTACTTTAGGCTTGTCAGGATTATGGCATGGAGCAGGATGGAATTTTATTTTTTGGGGATTAGCTCATGCATTTTTTTCAAGCATAGAACGTTGTTTTAAAATTTGTAGTCGATTAAAAAGTATTAGTTTTGGAGGTGCCTTTGCTGCATGGGGTTTGACTTTTTTGCAAATTTTGATTACGTGGGTGTTTTTTAGATCGGAATCTTTATCTCAGGCTTTTAATATATTGAAAATTATGTTTTCTTTTTCAGGTTTGCATTGTTGTAAACGTGTCATTTTGTGGTGTTTCATTTTATTCCTTTTTGAGGGTATTTATTTGCTTTATGGTAGAAAAATATGTAAATTAAAAGTAAATCGCTTTGTGCAGTGTATCCTATTAGCTGCTCTCTTTTGGATATGTTTATTTTTTAGAGGACCGAGTAGTCAATTCATTTATTTCCAATTCTGATGAAACTTTTTAAAGATAGAACATTTGTAACACTTTTTTTTGTGTTAATTTTTACAATATTAAGTTTATTGCTTCCTTTACATCCTAATGAATTAAAAAAATTAAAAGAGGATTTGTTTTGGTTAAATAAAGTTTATGGTAAGGAACAATACGATATTGTTTTGGTTGGAGATTCGAGAACCTATAAAGGTATTTCGCCTGAAATTTTAGAAAACTATTGCAAGGGTTATACGGTCTTTAATTTTGGTTTTAGTTCGGGACGTATTAATAGGCAGTTACTTTTAGAGGCTTGTAAAAAATTAAAACCGAATGGAGCAAAAATATTTGTATTTTCTTGTACGCCTATTGATTTAATAAATGTAAAAAACGACCATTGGTTTGATTTACATAAAGAATTGTCTTCTTTGAGCAAATGGCCAGAAGAGTTATATAACCTAAAATTGAAGTTAGCTCCTTGGCAAGAGCGCAAAAAACTTATAAAAGCAAAATATGATTCTTCGATTTATTGGGAAAAGTATTATAAGGAATTTGGTTGGTGTGCTTGTTGGCAAAAAGATATTTTTTATGAATCGACATTTAGATCTTATAGGGAGCAGTTTGCTAAGCGCCCGTTTAGAAAAACAGATTTGTATGATTTTTTAGACAATTTAAAGTGGTGTAGAGAAAATAATATAAACGTTATAGCTTTTAGAATGATTTCTTGTCCAGAAATGGATATTCTTGAAGATACATTAAGTGGATGTAATTTTGTGGATGTAAAAAATGCTGTATTGCAGCAAGGTGGAATTTGGTTGGAAAGACCTAATTATTTACAATTCCGTTCTTATGATGCTAGCCATTTAGATTATCAATCTGCAGAAAA
>CAZIZB010000160.1:0-2278 GCA_964543635.1 uncultured Opitutales bacterium
TTATTCATGTAGGTGCTGCTACAGAACCTGAAATGAAGGAAAAAAAGACACGCGTTGAAGACGCTTTACATGCAACCCGTGCCGCTGTTGAAGAAGGAATTTCTGCAGGTGGTAGTGTTGCTTTATTGCGTACCGCTAAGGCAATCGAAGCGCTTTCCTTGAAGGATGAAGAATTGGTGGGTGCTCAAATCGTTCGTCGTGCCATCGAAGCTCCTTTGCGCCAATTGTGTGAAAATGCAGGTGTTGAAGGTTCTTTGGTTGTTCGCGAAGTTTTGAACCATGAAGGTGCTTATGGTTACAACGTTGCAACCGATACCTATGAAGACTTACTCAAAGCCGGTGTCGTTGATCCAACCAAAGTAACACGTACTGCGCTTCAAAATGCAGCTTCTGTTGCTGGCTTGCTCTTGACAACTGAATGCATGATTGCAGAAGTTCAAGAAGACAAACCTGCTGCACCAGCTCCTGATATGGGTGGCATGGGCGGTATGGGTGGCATGATGTAATTACACGCCATTCATAAAAAACGAAAGAGGACTTTAGCTAAATGTAGCTACTGTCCTCTTTTTATTTGATAGAAAATGTGTGGTTTTTTCAGGAGTTGTATTTAACGGTAGATCTTCTGAAAAGAACTAATCTAAACTTGACAAAACTACAAATGTTTACCAAGAATAAAACCATGACAAAAGAAATCGTAAAAGGGTTGAGTATTTTTTGTTTAAGCATGGGTTTAGGTTTAGCATTTGGTGGTGGTAGCGAAAAGTATAGTCTTTATGATTTGAAGCGGTTGTATTCATATTTTCAAGCCCGTGAAAAATGTTGGCCAAAAGCCTTAGAAAAGACCCGAGAAGCTGTTTTAGTAATGTTAGCCGACGAAGAGTATGAACCAAGCAATACAGATTTGATGGCAATATATTCTTTCTGTTGTGGTTGCAATTATTACTGTATTGATTGGTTTATGAGATCTAAATTTTATGACAAAGCCAAACATGAAGAATGCTTGAAAAATTTATTTCGATTGTCTTATAAGATAGCGTGTATGTTTGAAATGGAGCCAGAAGAGGCTGTAAAAATGAAGCAGTACAAAGTCTTAATGGAGCAGCAATTTAAGAATGGTGAAAACTTTTTGAATGTTGTAAACATTACTCCATTTTCTGAGCTAGCAATGCTAGCTGCAGGTATCATTGAAAGAAATATCGATTGGGGAGATTAATCTCTATAAGGAATTTGTGATTCTACTTGTTCTTGACTCAATGGCGGAGTTAGTATGGTTTTTCTAATTACTTTAACCTGCCCATCTAATACGTAACACATAAAATATGCCTTTTTGATTTGTAGCCAATTGACTTGTTTACAAGATTTGCAAGCCTCAAATAAAGAATGTATTTTGTGCTGACAATTTGCTTCTACAAATACTCTAGGCAACAAAAGTTTGATTATTTCTTTTATATCACTTCCGGGCTCAATTTTCATTTTATTGTATCTTGTTAACAAAGCTTGAACTTGAAATTCCGTATGGCGTAGTTGTGCTAATTTATCCATAAGTAAATCATTGGGTGTGTTTCTCGTAATAAGATTTTTAATCAATGCAAGATTTGGACGAGGATGTTCAGGATAGTTTAGAGCAATAAAATAATTTTCCCAGGAGATGTCTTGGTATTCTGTTGCCAAATCAAAATAGTTTGCTATTTCTTTTTCAGATATTTGAAAATCTATTTCATCATTAACAATATTTAATCCTTGTTTTGTTGCTTGATATTTACCAAAAATACTTTGATTATTTGTTAAACTACCCAGATTATTTGAACCAACAATAGCAACAATATCTTCTAGAGGAACGACGATAACTTTATTGTCTAATTTTTCAATAGGTGGAGTTTTTTGAACAAACAGATTACCACTTTTCAAGACAACGGTTTGTCCAACATAATTTTCGTAAGCGAGTACGTTACCTGGAAAATTGTGAGCAGCTTGTTCATCCCATAGAAACTTTGTATTTACATAGGATTGTACAACCAATCGAGGGATAGTATCTAAATCGACAAGATGTTCCTTTATAAATGCATCAATGGACTTTTGTTCTAAATCTTTTGCCTGTTTTATTTTATGATAAAAAAGCTCAGTATAATCTTTCTTTTCTATATAGTTTTTTAATGCTAAAATTAGTTCTTTATCGTTATTATTGATAGTTGCTTGAGCAAAATTAAAATTAGTTAGCACTAACAAAGAAGCTGGGATAAGTCTGTGCATAGTAGTTGTTATAATTTTCACAATTTTA
>CAZIZB010000161.1:0-2266 GCA_964543635.1 uncultured Opitutales bacterium
AATCTGCCTGAATACGATCAGGTGGAGCAATTGAAACACCTTCAAGAATGGTTGTAATACCTTCTTTTACCTTAAGCATAGCATCTTGGTGAAGTGTTAACATGCCATTTCTTACAGCACATTCTTTTATTTTTTCGGTGCCTAAATTGTTGTTGATAGCATGGGTGATTTCGGCGTTATTTACCATCAATTCATGAATACCAATACGTCCACGCATACCACTTCCACCGCAAAACGGACAACCCTTTGGATTCATTTTCTTAATTTCACCGGACCATTGAATTGCATTTTCTAGGATACGTTTTTCGGTATCATCGGGTAAGCATGTTTCGCAACATTTTGAACAAATACGACGAATCAATCGCTGCGCGCAAACAACCAATAAAGATGCGGAAATCATAAAAGGATCGATGCCCATATCTGTAAAACGTGCAATGGTTGAAGGTGCGTCATTCGTATGCAAAGTACTCAACAGTAAGTGACCTGTTAAAGCTGCTTCAATAGCTATTTCAGCAGTTTCCTGATCTCGAATCTCCCCTACCAGAATAACATCCGGGTCCATACGCAAGAAAGAACGTAGAGCAGTCGCAAAACTTAAGCCAATAGCCTTATGGGTTTGCATTTGATTGACACCAGCAAGCGTATACTCGATTGGATCTTCTGCAGTCTGAACATTGATTTCTGGACTTACAATCTCTTTTAAAGCAGAAAACAACGTCATAGATTTTCCAGAACCGGTGGGTCCACAGTGCAAAATCATTCCGTAAGGTCGTTGAATACAATCGCGATAGGTTGTTAAATTTTTTTCAGAAAACCCAAGTGCAGTAATGGGAAGTGCAGACTTACGTTTATCCAAAATACGCATAACGATTTTTTCACCAAAAAGAGACGGACAAGTCGCTACACGTAAGTCGATACTCAATTTTTTAGCTGTATATTTGGCAAAATCAATACGACCATCCTGAGGCAAACGTTTTTGAGCAATATCCAGATCGCACATAATTTTCACACGAGCAACAACAGCTGCAGAAGATTTTAACGGTAGATTTAATTTTTCTACACAAATACCGTCGATACGATAACGAACAATAAGTCCACGCTCTTGAGGCTCTATATGAATATCACTGGCACCTGAAAAATAAGCATCTTCAATGATTTGATTAACCAATTTTACAATAGGTGCACTCGCCTCACTTTCGGCTTTAAGTTGTTCGATGTCAATATCTGAAGCAGCTTCTAGATCGCTATATTCATCTTTTAATTGATTGGTTAATTCTTGAATATTGGCACTGGATTCAAAAACATCTTGTGCGGCTTCTCCAGAGTCAGGAAAATTATATTTAATCAAACGCTCAAAGAGGGATGAAGGAACAACAATAACTTCATCAATCGTAAATTGCGTTTTTAAAGTAAACGATTCTCGACTTTGATAATCGAGAGGATTTTTCATCAAAACCCCTACACACTGATCATCAATCCGTTTGTAAGGGAATATGCCTAGTTTTAATAAGATTTCTCCTGAAAAACTGGATACGAAGCGCTGATCAATTTCGATTTCTTCTTCTTTTGTAACTAAAGGAGTTTCGGTAAAATTCGAAATATAACGTGCCGTATCTAACTCATTAATTTCATAACTAGGATCCAAAATACGCAGTAAAAGCGCCGATGTATATTCCGCAACTTCTTGCAAACAAACGAGGTCATCGCGGTCTAAAAACTGTTTGGGCGCATTCGGCTCTTTATTTAAAATTTGAATGGCACCAATAACACGTTGATCTTTTAGCGGCACCGTCAGCATCGAAGAAATTTCGAAGTCTGTATTTTTACTTAAAGTATACAGTTCATCACCATTTTCAACTTTATTGAAAATATTGGATTCACCGGTTTGTATGACCTTTCCGACAAGACCCGTACCTAAAGGAATTCTTAACTGAAGCAATTGTTCACGTTTTTCGTTAAAGCGCGCTTCTAGCCCTGGATTTTCCGCCCATAACGAAGGAGAATAATACACATATTTAAAGGCGATTTGCTCGTTTTCAATGAGATAAAGCGTAATACTTTGTGCCTCCAAATCATCAATGATTTTGGTTGCCGTTAATTCAATGATAGAATCTAAATCTTCTTTTGTCGGCGTTGATTTCGAAAGAATCTTTAACAATAAAGATCGCTTCAACGTCTTCGATAATGTTGTCTTTTGTGCTGCCCCAGTTGCCATAAGTAATTACTTATTTTAAAAATAAAGCGATGCAGGTGCAAGCTTTTTTTC
>CAZIZB010000162.1:0-2257 GCA_964543635.1 uncultured Opitutales bacterium
CGCACACTAAAGTTAACACTTTTACCCCTCCTGACAAGTTAAAAGAAAATGTTTTCTGAAACTATGCTATGCAGTATGAATAATGACCTAAACATTTTAAGAGTGCTAACATTTTTTGATGTGATATTTTCGTTCAGACGTTTTGATTTTTTAATTGGAGTTTGTAAAAAAACAAAAGGAATTATCAGATAAAAAACCTTTATTGCTCGATCAATTTAATCCATTCATGGATTAAAAATACAAAACACAAAAAGACACCACCCTAATAGTATTTACTTTTTACAAAAAAGATGTTAAATAAAAAATTGACAAGCTAAAAACAGTTTTGTAACTACTAAGCACGTCAAGCAACTTATTATGAAAATGAAAAAAATAATATCTATTATGGTCGGAAGTGCGAACTTCTTTTTTAACGGTCTTGCCCACGCAGATCCAGAACTCGTTTGCGATGAAAACGATGAACCTATCGGCATTCGCCTTAATTTGCCAGAACCAATTGTAAAAAAAATAAAAGAATATATTGGAGAAGAAGTAGTTGATTTAAATTTTGTCGATGAACAACAATTTATTCAGGAAGGTAAAAAAATAAAGACAGGAAAACAATTAGCTCAATATATACTATACGCAAACAAACAAAATTACTACATCAACGAAACAGTTTTAGAAAAAAATTTTTATCAAAAAATGGAAGGTCTTTTTTACAATGGAACAATTTGCTGCGGAAGCTGTAAAGGTCTTTCAGATTATTGGTGGCTGTTGCATCGTTTATTATCTGTTTATTTTTAATAGAAACATAAATTAAAAATATATTATTTTGTAATGTTTTTAAGAAAATTTTTCATTTGGGTATTAATTTTGAACGCCCCTCTTATTATGTTTGTGTACTGATTTGGAAGACCTATATCAGGATAACCTCCTAAAAATCGAAGAATCGAAAGGAATAGAAAACTTATTAAACCAACTTATCAACTCTCATCACGGCCAAAATTTATTCCAAGGGTTATTGTATCAAAAAAAGTGCTTAATAGATAAAGGGATCGCATTCAACATCAATATCGATACAGACAGCAGTTATTGTGGTACAAAAATTGATTTTTCTTGCAACAACAATGCATTTGAAGCAAAAATCACCCTTGATTATTGTTCAACCAAACAAGAGTTTTTAACCATGGAACGTCCTATTTTAATTCAATATAATGGGTGGTATCGGCTTTATACATTAGAAATTCCGGTATACATTTTACTGGCACACGAATTATTGCATGCCCTTAATCATGCGGAATTGTTGGCAAAAAAACCAGAAGCCACAACAAATTACGAAAATAAATTAGAGTCGTTAAACAGGCGGAAAGGTATACAAACGTTTTTAATTGAAAAACTAAATTTACAAAAAAATCATTTTATTCTTCAAGAGCCTTATAAAAGCCTATGGGAAAATCCATACACAACAAAAGAAGATGAGAACGACATAGGGGATTCGTTGGACGAAATGACAACCCTCTTAGGATCTTTACATGAAATAAGTGAAAAAAATTGGGTTATAATCGGAGAAACATATTTCTTAAGAGAACATTATAAATCTAGTGAATTTCTAAAAAATTTGATTCCTTGGTCTCATTATAATGCAAAAAACTTTTATATTAACAAAGACGATAACAGTATCTTTTTGCTAGAAGATAAATATATAGAAACAGTTTTAAATATTTTTGGATTAGTTCCGCATCAAACAAATTCACAAAACTATAAACTTCCTTTAGCTTTTTGCCCAAGTGATAAGTTTGCAAATTTTAAAGATTTGGAAAAGTCAAAAATATACGCAATCAAAAAACCTAGTCGAAAAAAGACATGCATAAAAAATTCTACTCTTAATTGAAGAAAACAATAGACGTCCTGCAAAAGTCGGAGAGTAAAAAAGAGTTAACAGGGACTGATGGCCGTACTTGTGCTATTTAGCAAGGCTATATCTAAATTTTCCAAACTATTATAAATGTTTATAGCTTGTCTCAGGCTAAATAACTTAAAATACTATTTGTTTTCTTTCTTGCTTTTAGATTTTATAAAAACGAGTATTATAAAAAAGCTATCTATAACTTATTTCTATAAGATAATAATTTTCTTTATGCTTTTAAACTTTGGAAAACCATACATTTGTAAAAAAGTTTTACAAATTTAATGATTTGAAATAGGAAAACAAAATTAACTTGGTGCAGGTGGACGGAATCGAACCGACGAATCCAGCTTGGAAGGCTGGAGTTTT
>CAZIZB010000163.1:0-2193 GCA_964543635.1 uncultured Opitutales bacterium
ACGTTTGATGGAGCTATGTTCGCCAGAAAGGATACGTACATTTTTCTTAGGGACATGCCAATAATCTGCTAATAGGGCACATAATTGTTCGTTAGCTTTACCTTCGACAGCCGGACGGGTTAGTTTCACTTTTAGGCCATCATTGAAGGGGATGATTTCGCAACGAGAAGCACGTGCAATTACTTTTACATTAATTTGTGGCACGATTTAGCTCCTCTAAAAACGAGGTTTCATTCCAAATAGATAAGTTTAAGTTTTGGGCTTTTTGCAACTTATCTCCTGGTTTATCGCCCATAATTAATGCATAAATTTTATTGGAAACGGTTTCAGAGACAGATCCACCTAAGCTTTCTATCTGTTTGCGCGCTTCCGAACGTGTCATTTGCGACAAACTTCCTGTGAGGACAAAGGTTTTTCCTTGCCAAGGAGATAGGGTAGGGGATTGTGGAGACGAGAATCCTATTTTACTTAAAACCTGTAAAATTGGCTTGTTTGCGGGCAATTTGAAAAATTCTAAAATAGATTGTGCGGATTGAAGCCCAATAAGTGGAATCGCTTGCAATTCATCCAAACTTGCTGCTTCTAGAGCCGTTAAATTAGAAAATTGCTTAGCTAAGTTTTTTGCGGATTCTAAGCCTATATTGGGAATGCTTAAGCCATAAATTAAACGCCACAAAGGTTGTTGTTGGGAAGCTTCTATAGAGGCTAAAAGTTGATCTACAAGCGTTTGACCAAAACCCTCTAATTGCAGCCATTGCTCACGATAACGCCATAATTGATACAAATCGCTTATGTTTTGAATCCAATGATTTTTGACGAGAACATCGACAATTTTTGGGCCCATACCAGTGATGTCCAATGCGTCTTTTGATGCAAAATGGACTATCTTTAGGCGTAATTGTTCCGGACAATTTAAGGAAGTACATCTGAGTGCTGTTTCGCCAGGAATTTGTGTAAGTGTTGCGTTACAAGCTGGGCAATTTTGTGGAATGTTTATAGGTAAGACATCCGAAGATCGCTTATCTAAATTTACTTTTACGATAGCAGGAATAACTTCACCCGCTTTTTGTATCCAAACGACGTCTCCAATACGAATATCTTTGCGGGCAATTTCGTCGAAATTGTGTAACGTTGCACGAGCTACTCGTGAGCCAGCTAAATCAATGGGTTCGAGTTCAGCTACAGGTGTAATAACTCCTGTTCGACCTACTTGAAAGGTAACACGTTTTAGCCGTGTTTCTGCAGATTCCGGTTCAAATTTGTAAGCAATGGCCCAACGAGGTGCTTTGGCTGTTGATCCAAGTTCTTCCTGTTGTAACCGATCATTAAGTTTCAGAACAACTCCATCTGTTACATAAGGGAATTGCTCTTTAAGTTGCGGAAAACCTTCGATAAATGCCCAAGCTTCTTCAATCGAATTTACAAGTGTAAGAGTAGGAAATACAGGAAAATGATTATCCCATAGCCACTGGTAAACTTCTTTTTGGGTTTTTAGGATTTGAGAAGTTGCTCCAATCCCATGCGCCACAAATTGTAATTTTCGCCGTTTTACTTCTTCTACATCTAGTAGTTTTAAGCTACCTGACGCTAAATTACGAGCATTTGAAAAACTTTCTTGCCCCAAACGCTCTTGTTCTTCATTTAATGCCTCAAAATTTGCCTTACTGATATAAACTTCACCACGAACTTCAATATATGTAATGGGAGTAGCTAATTTTAACGGAATGGAATCTATGGTTTTTGCATTTAGTGTTATTGTTTCACCTTTTTGTCCATCACCTCGTGTCAATGCGCGTGTTAATTCACCATTTTCATAAATTAAATTAATGGCCATACCATCAACTTTAGGTTCTAAAATATAGGGTCGTTCAAGATAGCCTTTTTCTGCTAAATGTTGATCAAATGCAAATAATTCTTCTTTTGAGTAGGTATTAGCCAAACTCAACATAGGAGATAAATGTGGTTGTTCGGTAAAAAGATGTTTGCCTAGATCACTCCCTGGCCCTTGTTCCTCCATCAAATCTGGGAATTGTTCTTGAAGCGCTTGAATTTCGGATAACAAACAATCGTATTCAAAGTCAGAAATTTCAGGTGCATTTTCCTGGTAATACAGCCGATCGTGCCGTTCTTTTTCTAAAAGCAAAGTACGTAATTGTTTGCGTATTTTTTTTGTATCCTTGGTATGCATCAGTT
>CAZIZB010000164.1:0-2178 GCA_964543635.1 uncultured Opitutales bacterium
GTTATTCGCAGCCAATCGGATAATCAGCTGTTCGCTTGTAATATCTTCAACCAGCGATTTTTTATGATTTATATCAGGTAAAAGAAACTAAAAACCACCCCTCAACAAAAACGATACTCTAAAACTTCTTCAAACCTTTACTAATTGATGGGATGGTATGTAATATGTGGTATACCAGCCGTATTATGTACACAATTAAATAGTCGGTCCAATTGCAAAGCATTGAATAAATTATTCATTATGGCAGTGTTTATTTGTGTTACTAATATGCCAATTTTCGCATTTCTCCTAAAATCCCACCCCGTTGGTGCCTGTCGAACTAAATCTATCCACTGCCCATGTCGGAAACATTGTAAACAACCTCCCGCAATCTGAAAACCAGCAACTAAATTATTTTGAATAAAAACACATAGGGCTTGGCATGCAGGGAGATTTCCATTAAAAAACTCCTTATTTAAACGCATATTATTTCTAGGGAAATAAATGTGTAAATTCAAGCCTGGGATAAAATTAGCTAAGGCGTTGTAATAACCTATACACGAAAAATGACCATTTTCATCAGTACGATTTTGACATGGATTTTGATCCGTGTAAACATGAAGATCTCCTCGCAGGAGTGCAATTCCTGCAAATGTACCAGGATTAACTACATTAGGAATATTCAATCCTCCCATGATCACATTCGCACCAGTATTTCGTTCCACAGGGAATGGCGTCACGTGATGAGATAACGCCGTTATAACCAACTGTCTTTCTGTGTGTATGCTCGTAGCATAATTAAAAAGATTAACAAAATTAGGTGGATCCCCTGGATCATTTGAAGCGGTACCTGGGACAAAGGAACGCTTTTGAGCTAGGTATAACTGCGCTCCACCAACATTTGGAAAAAACGCAGCCTAACCAACCATTTGCCAACCTGTACCATGAAAAAAATTATCAGGGGGAGGCATAACATTATTCGTTATAGCCCAAGCAAATGTGTTTGGAGCTGCTGCGACACCGGGCATAGGGAAACCGTTAGTTAAAGTTCCAATAGGTAACGGAACAATGTCTGAAAAAACAGCACCGATGGGCAATAAAAGCGCCAAAAATACTTTTTTGTTCAGTCTATCAAGGCTTAGTTTATTCATGGCAAAGCACTTCTAGTTGAGTTACATCTAGTCCCGTTCCTTCTAATTTAATGCTATTTAAACATAATCTACCGCCAAGTTCTTCCCTTAATGCTTCCATTGCATGAGCGCCAAGAGGATTACCAGAAAGATCGATATTTTTAATACAATACGGGTTTATACGAATCAGAGTTTCTGCTAGATCGTCATCGCTAATTGAACACTCGACTATGGATAAATTTGCAACATTACAACTGTCTAAAATTTCTGCAAAAGTTACCCCTTCTTCTAAGTGACACCTGGAAAACTCTATCCTATCAAATTCCCCTTCTACTATTTCACAAAAGTGCTCAAAAAAATCTTCACTTAAGGTAACTTCTTCAAATGTTAGACTTGTTGTTGTTTCAATATTCGCCTTATTCATTTCCATGAATTGGCCTCCACTCGTAATCGATATATTAGATAGCTTCTCGATATCCCCAACTAACCCTTTGACGTACTCCAAACTTGGCAACCCTCCTTTTAGTTCTTTTATTTTTTGGGAAAACTTTTCTAAGAATATATCCCTGCATTTTGTTTTATGTAACCAGGGAGAATCTTTTACTGTATAACTTCCTTCGGATGAATCAGATTCATCATCACTATTTTCATATTTGACATGACATAATAGGCAGAAATTTTTCCCCAATGTTTTTTGGGGACTCAAGCTTATTTCGTATATTAAAGCAGAAGAATCACATTGTAATTTACCCCGCAAAGCAAAAATATTGACTAATCCCATACTTAAGCAAAATACAAAAATTTTTTTCATGCTTGAGTTTTGTTTTATCAAATTAAAAATGTCAATATTTTTATAGCTTTTTTTAATCAATTAAAATACGAAAAAAATAAAGCCATCATCGGTACAACGTATTTCGAATGCGTAACAATGGAGGAAATTGCATGCTCTACACATGGACACCTATCTGATGCGCAACAAAGAGGACCACGGGTCACACCTTTGGGTTTCTATTCTTTCCATAAATTTATCTCATTAAAATTTCAGGCATTTTAGATTTTAAAGCATTAC
>CAZIZB010000165.1:0-2169 GCA_964543635.1 uncultured Opitutales bacterium
CTTGCCAAACGATGGATTTTGCGATAAAATTAATAAGTTAAGAAATTAATCTATGAATACGCCTACATTTTATAATGACTTAAGTTTTTTGGATCATCCAAGTGCGAGAGCTTTGAGAATTTTGAGTGAATATATGGGCCCAGAGCAACGTTTGGAACAATTTAACATTCATCATACGATTGTTTTCTTTGGTTCTGCACGTATTACATCGCCTGAAGATTTAGCTAAAGGGGTTGGTAAAAAGAATTTTTTGTCGGCTAAAGAAGCAAAAAGAGCCGTTGTCTATTATGAAAAAGCACGAGAATTGGCTAAAAAAATTACAACTTGGACTTTGCAAATCCCTGAAAACGAACGACCTCATTTAATTACAGGTGGAGGTCCCGGAATTATGGAAGCTGGCAATCGTGGGGCCAAAGAAGCAGGAGGAATTTCATTAGGAATGACCATTAGTTTGCCTAATGAGCAGGGAATTAATGACTATTGTACGCCTGGAGCAAGTATGCAATTTCATTATTTTTTCATGCGCAAACTTTGGTTGTTATTTCGTACTCGTGCATTTGTGGCTTTCCCAGGTGGCATCGGAACTTTGGATGAATTGTTTGAAATTCTTACACTCGTTCAAACCAAAAAAGTTGCCAAATTCCCTATTATTCTTTTTGGAAGTGATTTTTGGAAACCATTGATTAATTTTAAACAATTATTAGATTGGGGCTTGATTAATCCGGAAGATTTAGATTTATTTAACTTGTTTGATGATGTTGATGAAGCGTCGCAATACCTTCAAGGCATCTTAACACCTGAGTATTTGGCAAATTCTTACAATCGTTAAAGCTATGCAAATGGGGCATTATATCGAGAATAGTTTCATCGTAGACGTGAAAAGTACAACGTTTCGCGGCGCTTTGGAAGAATTGCTCGAGTGTTGTCCATTAAACAAAATACAAAAACGTTCAGAACTTTTAGATGACTTAATCACTCGTGAGAGTACTGTTTCAAGCTATTTAGGGCAAGGAATTTGCTTACCGCACATCAAAGTTCGCATGCGAAAGTCTTACTTATTTGCATTAGGACGTATTCGCAAACCGCTTCAAGATGCTTCTGTACACGATAGCGACAAAATACGCTTGGTCATTTTATTGCTTGTTTCCGAAAAGGTTGATAATTGTGTAACTATGCTAAGTTCTTTAGCAAAAATCTTTCAAACAATTAAATTAAGTAACGATTTAACACAATTACCCTTAGAAGAATTTCGTGCAAAAGTTCTGCAAGCCTTTAAAACAATTCCTACGAAACAAGCAACACGTACCAACTCTTTTAATCGTTTAATGTTACGTGAATCGATAAAAATAGCCAAAGCAGGTAATTGTTCTTCTGTTTTTTTATTCCAAGATACCTTTTTAAATCAAATTCAAGAAATCAATACTTTAGATACAGATTTAAAAACCATTATCATTTCACAACGTGCACCCGAAATTTCTCAAAAAGGGAATACGTATACCTTACCGATACAGCTTTTTGCAAATGGTCGTTTGGCGCAATTACGTAGTGCCATTTTGCTAGCCCTTATTCATAAGTGTATCAAATATAACGAAAAAATCTGCTGTATTGGAGGATTACCACATAGCAATCGTATTGACACCGTTGTTATTACGGAAGCAAATCGAGAAATTCAGTCTGTATTCTCGCAACAAACGGATATCCTACCTCCAAGCGTCTTACCAGAAGTTTTTGAACGCCTACTAACCATCGCAACCCAATTGGCTGTAGAAGGTCGCGAAGGCAAATCGGTTGGATGTCTTTTCGTATTGGGCGATGTGAAAGCATTAGAACCTTATATGCACCCATTGATCTTAAACCCGTTTTATGGATATAGTTCCGAAGATCGTAATTTGCTCAATCCTTTTATCGATGAAACCATAAAGGAATATTCCCTCTTAGATGGTGCGTTTGTCATTAGCGGTAATGGCGTGGTTGAAAGCGCCGGAACACTTATTCATGCATCGGACCAAGTTTCTTTGCCAGGAGGCTTAGGAACAAGACACGCTGCCGCTGTAGCTATTTCTAAAGCTGTAGATTGTATTGCCATTACGATCTCCTCTAGTACCAATCAAGTCTCTTTATTCCGCAACGGAAAAATGTTACCGCTTTTTGATAAAGGGTTGGAATAAA
>CAZIZB010000166.1:0-2160 GCA_964543635.1 uncultured Opitutales bacterium
GACCTCCTTTTTTTATAAAAGTCAATGCTCAAAGTGGAGGAATTGTAACTTTATTAGTAAAGCTAGCAAATGTAGGGATTTTAAAGAAGAATAAGCCTTGAGATTTTTTGTGTTTTAAGGAATGCTAGAGCTTCTTTCTCTTTTTGACGCATAAGCGAACGATCTTCTTCTTGGATATCATCATAATGCGCTAAATGTAACCAACCATGAACTAGATAGAGCGTTAACTCTTCTTCAAGGGAATTATTTTCGTTGCAATATTTTAAGGCTTCATCAACAGAGATGCAAATTTCGCCAACTTTTTCTACATCTTCATCGCTTGCAGGAAAGGTAATAACGTCTGTTGGATCTGGATTTTGCAAAAAATGTTCATGTAGATCACAGATTGTTTGTTCTGTTACAAAAGCGATTGAGATTTCTGTATAACCGATAGGTATGTAGGATTCTAGTGCTTCTAGGATAGGGTTTACGTCTGCTATTTTATAAATACTGTGTTCGTTGAACGTTTCAATTTGCATGGTATTAGAATTGCCTAAAACTTGTTTTGAAGTCAATGTATTAAATTTTTTCAAAAAAGTTCTTGGCAAGTAAAAAAAAACACTTACATTTAATAATCACAGTGGTGGGGTATCCAAGTGGCTAAAGGATGCAGACTGTAAATCTGTCAGGGTTTCCCTTTCGAGCGTTCGAATCGCTCCCCCACCACCAGTTAAACGATGGGGACTATTGCTCAGCTTGATTTTTCTTTTTATTTTTCTTTTAATTAGTGTTTAATGGGAAGTCCTGTTTTTCATATTTTTATTGCGGATTTAAAAAATTTTTTACAAGCTTTTAAGTGCTTATGTTAAAGCTGATTTTAAATCCAGTTGTTGTTTCGGTTTGTGTATTGTATCTACTTTGTTTAAAGAAGGTTAATGTTTTGTTGGCTCTTATTCTTTCGGCATTGATAGCTGGCTTATGTGTCCAAATGCCCTTTAAGGTGATTATGGATACCTTTATAGGTGGCATGGGGGATAATTGCGAAACGGCTTTAAGTTATATCCTGTTGGGTGCTTTTGCGGCTACTATGATTCATACTGGTTGTGCTAGGCTTTTGTCGGAAAAAATTACGCTGCTTACAAAAGGCAAAAAATCGTTGCTTTACCTGTTTTTAATGCTTATGGCGATGGCGTCTCAAACATTGGTTCCCATTCATATTGCATTTATTCCTATGGTTATACCGCCTCTTTTAAAGACAATGAATAAACTCCGGATAGACCGTCGGGCGGTTGCTTGTATTTTAGCATTCGGTTTAACGATGCCTTATGTTGCTTTTCCGGTAGGTTTTGGAATTATTTTTCAGGGCTTGGTTTTAGATAATATTAATCAAAATGGTGTATGTGTGTGTTTTCATGATGCTCAACTTCCTTTTTTGCTTTTAGGTTTTTCTTTTGTTGTAGGTCTGGTTTGGGCGCTTTTATTTTCTTATAAAAAACGGCGTATCTATAATGAGTCCAATTCTGTAGTGATGGTAGAAGATAAGTCTAAAAAACCTTCTTTAAGTAGGCGACAACAGTGGATTATGATAGGGGCTATGATTCTTACCTTTGTTATCCAGCTTGTTTTTCATTCGTTGCCTCTGGGTGCTATTGTTGGTTTAAGCGTGTTATTTGTTTTGAAAGTGGTTGAGAAGAAGGCTTTGGATCAGCTCATGTATGAAGGAATTTATATGATGGGTTTTGTGGCTTTTGTAATGTTAGCTGCAGCAGGTTTTGCCAATGTTTTGAAGGAGACAGGTTGTATACAAACGCTTGCGAGTGATTTGCTGCAATTATTGCCAGCGAATAAGGGCATATGTGCTTTTTGTATTCTTTGTGTTGGCCTTATTATAACCATGGGTATTGGATCTTCTTTTGGTACAATTCCTATTATTGCGACCGTATTTGTTCCGGTTTGTTTGGGTTTAAATTTTACGGGTCCTCAAATTATTATGCTGGTAACTGCCGCTGCAGCTTTAGGGGATGCTGGAGCGCCTGCATCGGATACAACACTTGGTCCTACTGCCGGTCTTAATATCGATGGACAGCATGATCATATCAAAGATACCTGTGTTCCAACGTTTTTGCATTATAATATTCCCTTGTTTCTTTTTGCATTGTTATCGATTGTTTTTGATTGGGT
>CAZIZB010000167.1:0-2151 GCA_964543635.1 uncultured Opitutales bacterium
CTGCTTATTCAGATAGCGGCTACATGTTTTTTTCTCCCGATCAAACGATAGAATAAGGTATTCAATGAGAAACTTTTTTAAAAATATTACCTATTTTTTTTAAAGGATTATCCATATAACCTTCAAAATAGTTCAAAAAGTTTTTACGTTCTTCATATTCCTCAAGAGACATAGAGCTGTAACCATGTTCGTGCACTGCAATATTAAATTGGTATTCGGTAAAAGCTTTTTGCAAATACCGTTTTAATGTATTTGTAATAGGATCGCACATTTCTTTAGAAAAAGTAATTTTTTCTTTTTGAACTAAATCATAATAATGAATAAGTTCAGCATATTGATCTTCTTCTCCAAGATTGGTGAGTAATTTAAAATAAGATATTTCCCTTATCAAAAATTCTTTATAAGTCTTTCTATATTTGTGTTCTTGGAGTAAACCTTCGATATGATTTTGTAAATACTCTTCCCAGAAAAGTTTTTTTTGCTTATGTAATAGTTCATCAAAATCTTTATTAAATTGTAATATATAGATATCCTGTCCTCGACAATAAAACGCAGATAAAATCGTAAGTAAAACAATAAAAACGTATTTCATGATTTCTATTAATTATTTTATGATTGCAATGTCAAATTTTAAGTTTAAAATAGTAAATGTAGGTCATTTATGTGTTCTTTTCCTATTTCTTCAAGCTCCAGTTCAGGGGCTCCAGATTATAGTTCTTTAGCATCTCAACAAACAACTACCAATCATTCAATTTCTTCAGCCGTAGAAATTATCTTAAAACATACATTACCAGAAGGTGGAGAATCCTTTTTGTTAAATGCTTTTAACATTTGTATTAAAACGGAAGTACCAACAAATTTGTTACCAACATTACATTTAGACGCTGCTTGTCGTATTATTGAGAATACTTGTCAAACAGAATCTGGTAAAAATCTTTTTATCGAAATGATACAAGCTTTAAAAGAAAAAATGTAATCCTTAATATAATAAGTAATAATGGATGTTTTCGCAATGGTACAAGATTTACCTTACCCTATGGATTTAATCGACAGATGTACGAAAATATTAATAAAGCAGTATTAGTTTTATCTGAAGAAGAATGTAAAGAAAATAATTGTGTATGTGTTGTTATTACAAATTCTAAAGAAAAAGGTCCGCAATTGCAAAGTATAAATTTTCCTCTTGATATAAATGAGGGTCGTTGTGCTGGTCATGAATTTTATCATATTTGCCGATTTTTAAAATTTATAGATTCTGAGGGTTTTTTTAAAGAGAAAGCTGATGAAGAGAAGAAAAGCTTTTACCCATTTACCGCTAAAGCATCCTGTCAAAAATTGTTTGAAAATGGAGAAGACATGCGTAATTTATGTAGTTTTAAAATAACAGAAAATGGAAAAGTACAAGAAGCTATAGGTGAGTTTGATTTCTGGCAAGAAGCCATATCTGAAATTACTAGTAAGAATCCTGAGTTAAAAAAAGCGTATATTCTGCCAATTTATAAAAACGTTGAGTTAGATGATAATGATAAAATACTTTTAAAGCAATTATTTGCTTTAAAATTCCTTAATATACAAGGTCCTACAAGAATGGATGCGTCTGTGATTTTAGGATCTGATTTTGAAAATTTTGAAATTATAGATGTCCCTGGTGATGGTAATTGCGGTATAACTTCAGCCTTAGTAGCTAGTGGTCAGATATCTCAAAATTTCGAAACAGAACAAAATGGAATTTTAAGCCTCACAAAAGAGCAAAGAGGAGAAGTAATTCTTTGTCGTCAATCGGCAGCTAGGCAAGCATTAGCTTTACCATTATCAGATAGGCTTTCAATTGCTGAACGTTGTGGTTTTATGGGAAATTGGATTGAAAATACAGATTTCGTATTTGTTGCTCAAGCTATAAACAAGCCGATTGTTTTAGTTCAACCTGTTGTTGGTGATCAACGAGGATATGCCATGCATCTCTTTACGCTTGATGGACAAGAACAAATCTATAATAGTAATGCTCACGAGACACCACAGGATATTAAAACTAAACATCCTAATGTAGTGTTTATCTATTTTAATGGCATAAATCATTTTCAAGTACTTGTAAAAAGATAGAAACCCACGGGTAGAACCCGTGGTCCTGCGGTCGCCGATGGCGACCTTACA
>CAZIZB010000168.1:0-2113 GCA_964543635.1 uncultured Opitutales bacterium
GCGAAACCGAGCGAAACCGAGCGAAACCGAGCGAAACCGAGCGAAACCGAGCGAAACCAAAGAAAGCAAAGGGATTTACCTTGCTGGAAATGCTTGTCGTAATTGGGCTTTTAGTAATTGTTACGACAGTAGCTGTGCCTCAATTTAAGAAGTGTTTCCAAGATCTTCATCTCAACAAGACGTTGGATGATTTGGATTCATTGTTGCAAGCAACTCGTTCGTATTATTTAATAATGAATGAAGTACCGGAGGATGAAGATCCTGGTCGTGTATCTGAAGAAATTGCATGGGCTATGCAAGCTAATTTTTTAGGGCCAATAGCTAGCGATCTAAAGCATTATAAAGGTAAATTCTATCGTCTTACGATAAAAAATTATAGCGGTATTAATTATGATTGGGATTTTTGGGGGGATAGAGACGATTTTCATCCACAATGGGCGCTACTTTTTACTAAAGGCGATACAATTAGTAAGAACCTATTTGTAACTAAAGTGAGAAGCCGTTTTGGAAATTCACTCAATGAATGTACAGGAGGACCTCGTACGGGTGAAGAGTTTCTACATCTTTCCTTGCTCGAAATTCCAAAAGCTAAAAAAGAAAATCGTTACTATTAGTTTTTTTTAATTTGGCAGAGAGACGGGGTCAAATCTTACCCTTGTGTTTGAATAAAAGACCCAAAGGACATAAAAATCCTTTGAGCTACCAGAAAAAAGTAAAAATTACTTAGATAATGAAAAACGTTTTTCTTTTACTTGTGTTGCAGCTTTACCAATGCGATGACGAATATAGTACATCTTGGAAGAACGCAAGATAACACTTTCCTTGGTTACTTCAATTTTTGCAATTAAAGGAGAGTTTAAAGGAAAAACACGTTCTACACCAAATCCACCCGAAACACGTCTTACGGTAAACATTTCGTTAATGCCAGAACCACGGCGAGCAATTACAATACCTGTAAATACTTGAATACGTTCTTTTCCGCTTTCATTAACGCGAATAGATACCGAAACTTCATCACCTACCTTAAAGGGATTGTGGTTATTTTTTACTTGATCTGCAACAACTTCTTTTAGAATAGCTTGGCTCATTTTTTTTATTAATTAAAGATTAAATCAGGACGTCGACGGATCGTCCGTAACATTTGTTGTTCGAGACGCCAATGTGCAATCGCTTCATGGTTTCCCGAAAAAAGAATAGACGGTACCTCGTTACCGTTAAAGGAGATAGGGCGTGTATATTGAGGAAATGTCAAAAATGCGTTACTAAAACTATCTTGTTCTAGCGATTGCTCATCCCCCAAAACATTTGGAATATAGCGCATAACGGCATCCACAAGGACAGCTGCAGGCAAAGTACCATTGGTTAACACATAATCTCCAATGGAAATTTCTTCGTCCACATTTTGCTCACGAAAACGCTCATCAATGCCTTCATAGTGCCCAGAAATAAGAATAAGGTGTTGTTCTTGTGCTAAAGACTTTGCACGATTTGTTTTTAAAGGCGTTCCATCGGGGCACAAATAAATAACACGAGAATTTTTTGTGCGTAAATCTTGAACGGCAGCTGTCAAAACTTCCGTCTGCAAAACCATTCCTGCTCCACCACCAAAAGGTCTGTCATCTACTGTATGACGAGCGTCTTTAGCCCAATCCCTGAGATTGTGAACTGTAAGATCAACATGTCCTTCGCGGACAGCACGCCCCAGAATGCTTTCAGAGACAAACCCTTCCAGCATTTTTGGAAAAAGCGTTAAAATGTCGATCTTCATAAAGACTAACTTGCTTTACGAGCAGTTTTTAGTAAGAAACGAGCCGTATCCGTTGGCTGTGCACCTTTGGATAACCAATAATCTGCACGTTCTACATCAACCTTTAGTTTTTCTGCATTACCCTTTGCAATCGGATTGTAAAAGCCCAAAACTTCAACTGAACGACCATCGCGACGAGCAGATGCTTCTGCAACAACAACACGATATGCAGGATTATGTTTAGCTCCGCAACGCTGTAAACGTATTTTTAATGCCATATATAACCTTTATAAATCTTCTTCTTATTCTTTTTAATAAGCTATTTAATAAAGCAACAGATTTTGATATTTGTCAAGCGTCTTTTAT
>CAZIZB010000169.1:0-2093 GCA_964543635.1 uncultured Opitutales bacterium
TTGGAATGCAATACCTGCCTAAATTCCTCAAATTATACAGTAATTTACTGTTTTTATCTTTTCTAGATTCTAAATATAAAATAGGATTCATACGAATATTGCAGCCCTTCTAATAAGAAGCTTAGAGACTTCTCAAATACTTATCTACTTTATCGGTTGTAATAATTCCGTAGTTGATGGTACCAAGCCAGCCTGACATGATAATACCGACCGAACCAGAATGATAGAGTCCGGAAACATGATCTGGAAGCTCCATGGAAACTTTCAATCCTTCGAATTTTGTTCCAAAAGAGGCACCTTCAAGGTGTTGCGTATAACGATTAAAAGTCTTTGGGGTTGCGACTTCAATCCAACCTAATTTTTCTTCAATATTTGGAATAAAGTGGTTTAATGATTGCAGTGTTTGTGTTTTTAGAGCTTCTTTTGCGTTGTTATAGGCTTCTTCAGACAGATTTTCCCAATCTTTCCACAAAGCATTTGTGGATGCAACGATCGTATAACGAGGTGTTTTACTTTCGGGGCGAATACTTGGATAATAAATCGAGAATGTACGGCTGCGGGTTCCGAACGCTTTTAATTCTGCGCTTGAGAAATTAGGTTCGTCAGATGTAAAGATAAGATCACCAATTTCAGGAAAAGATTCGCCTTCTTTTAAGCCCATATAGACTTGGCAAGAACTATTGTTGAGGCGCACAGCTTCTGTTTGCTTTCTAAAGCTACTATCGATAGCATCTTCAGGCAACCATTTCAAGATTGTGTTTTTTAAGTTTGCGTTGGAAACAATGGCTTTACATTCAATGGTAACCCCGTTTACTTGTAGCCCGCAAACGCTTGCCTTACCTTCTTTTTCTTGTGTAAAGATTTTCTCAACTTGGGAGCGTTTGGCTATTGTAACGCCGTTTTTGATCAATTCGGCAGTCATCGCTTCAATAAGCTTATCGGTTCCTCCCTTAAACGTATAAACGCCCTTGCTCATGAAATTCGAGAAAACAATTCCATAAGTAATAGCTGGATCATCTAGCGTAGATCCGTTTGCATAGGTGATAGGCTCCATCAATAAGCGGTGAACATCCGGACGATTAGGGAAGAATTCTTCAAATAATTCGCCGGTTGTGCGATGATCATCGTCGTAGAAATTCATACCACGTAGATGATTAAAGAAGTTTTCAACGACCTCAGGAGAAAGCTTAAAATGATGGATTAACTTGTCCGTAAAATCTTTGCGATCAAAGGTTGTGTCGAAGTTAAATTGCGGATTAACAAAGCGGATATGGGGCAATTGTACGATGGAATTAGCGATATCGGTATTCCAATAACGTCTACAGGATTTGATCATGCCGATTGGAAATCCATGTAACGATACATCAAACGTAAACCCTCCGGGACGTTTAAAGTAAGCGGCAAGGCCACCTAATTGGAAGTGTTGCTCGAGAAGCAAAACAGAATGTCCCATTTTTGCTAATCCGTTTGCAGCTGTTAATCCAGATAATCCGCTGCCGATTACACAAACATCATACGATTTTTTGAATTGCCAAGCCATGTTTATAAAATTTTCTTAAATGTTATCATCTAATTCTATTTTTTTCAAAAGAGCAAAACTTTTTTTCGTTATTCTGCAATAAGTACATGAAAATTTTTCACCAGATTGAATTCTTTGCAAACAGTCAAGAATGAGAGATTTTCTCAATAAAAATACCGGCAGAAAAATTCCTACCGGCCAATAATACGTAACTGAAAGGATAGCTTTAATACTGTTCCCAAGGATCATCTTCTGCGAAAGCCTGCATATTTTCCGCAAAGTAATCTTTAGGTTGTATGGCTTTTGCCTTATCATTGGATGCTTTTTCTTTCTTAGCTTGCAAGAAATCAGAAAATACATTTTCGATGGCGAAAGCTTGTTTTTTCGTCGTTTGGGCAGGCAAATTTTCCAATTTTTTTGTTTTTGTTTGCTTTTTTGCCCCCATGGCTATGGTGGTAAAACAACATAGTGCGACTAGAGAATGTTTCAATAAGGTTTTTATAAAAGTTGCAAGTTTCATATCTTTTAAAAAAGAAAGCAAAAATCGTGCCTAAATGTTGTCGATAAAGTTTAA
>CAZIZB010000170.1:0-2091 GCA_964543635.1 uncultured Opitutales bacterium
TAAGGGAGGTTGATGGATTGTTTACAAAAAATCTCTCAAGAAAAAATCAAAAAAATGGCTCTCTGTCTGCTTCCGAGCAAGCTCGCAATACCAAACTCGCTCGTTACCGCGGCTACCTCGATTCCTATTCCCAAGTTTTCCAAACGATCGCAGGGGGTTATAACCTCTCCCTTGCTAAATAGCACAAGTACGGCCATCAGATCCTGTTAGCTCTTTTTTACTCTCAGACTTTTGCAGGAGGTTTAATAAAGTTAAACATTTTTTCAAACAAATTTGGCACATAAAATGCTGAATTTGTTTTTATGAGAACTTTATTTTTAGCGTTAACATTCTTAACAACATTACACACCACAAATTTAATTTATGGTAATGATATAAAGCTTGAAAAGCTACTTGAAGATACCCTTTTAAAAGGCGAAAAGCTTGGAGAAGGAAGTTTTGGTATTGTATATTCAGATCCAAGTAAACAATATGTTATAAAAGAAAGCAAAAACAGTGAAAATATGGATGATTTTATTTCTGAAGGAGATAAAAATGAAATTTTATTTAAAGATATTAAAGTATTAGATGACCAAGCCTTTTATAAAGAAAGTATTGGTTTTATAACTAAATATTTAGGAAAAATTAAAAGGGAAGAAAAAACTTACCTTATATTTGAAAGAGCTCCAGGAGACGAGTTTAGGAAATTATTGGAAATAGAACAGTATTTGTTGCCTGCTTATAATAAAGCTTATGCAAAGTTGCAGGAAGAAGGTAATGCAAACCCAACAGAAATGCAAATAAAAGAAAAAATTAAAAACATGTCGGAAAAAGAATTATTTCCAAATACATTAAATTTAGCAAAGACTTACAAGGAACAAACAATAAAGTTATTAAATAAACTCGATACAATAAATGTAAAAGCTATTAATGAACAAAACTTTCAAGCAAAAGTAAAAAGAAATTTACTGGTACAAGCACAACTTGCAAATGCACTTGCAGTAGAACATGATGCAGGTAAAGTACATTTGGATGTTAAACCTGACAATACAATGGTTTATATCCCCAATAAATACTCAAATAATCCTATCGTAAGCACAAAAGTTATTGATCATGGTACGATGGTTGATTTAACCGATCCAAATGACACCAAAAGAAATTCTAATGGTACTGGGACAGAAGTGTATATGTCTCCGGAAGAGATAAATTTTAAAGATCAAGATAATCCTTATTTTGTTTCAAAAAGAGGAGTTTCACCAGCAGCCGATGTCTATTCTCATGCAATGTCAACATTGGATGCCTTATTTGGGGGAACTGCTTTTTGGGCAAAATATGCTGACATGAAGATTTGGGGACAAGCTGCTCAGAAAAAAATAAATCAGATATTATTTAAAGCGCTAGAAGACAAAGATTTTTTAATAAAGCAAAAAAAAGATGGAAGGCTACAAGCAGAATATTCCGACATACAGCTAAAATTCTTAAATCAATTATTTAGAGATTGCTTGAATCCAAATCCTGCAGAACGTCCAAGTATGGCACAAGTTGGCGAATTGTTACAAGTAGTGTTATCTACATTTACAAAAGAAAGAGAAAATACAATAATTGGTACTAGAAAGAAAACTTATACTCATAAGATCCCAAATGCATCTTATGGTTGTGACCTTGATTATCAACAAACTAAAGCAACAACAGAATTAGATCGCCCCAAAGCTATTCCAATGGCTATTAGAAACATGATTAAAAGTAGTAATGATAAGCAACGTAATAAAGGTTTTGAAGTACTTGATCTTTTAATTAAAGCAGATCCTTCTTATGAAGCAACCCCTTCCTATGGATTAGCAATGTTTCATCATAAACACTATAAAAAATATTATACTACTTGGGCTAAAAATGAAAAAAATAAAGCTGCTGTTGATTTCTTGAAAAAATACACTTATATTAATGGGAACCCAATACCTCACAATCTTCCTGTAGCGCCAATATCTGTATCGGAACCTATTTATAAAATAATTCAAGAAAATTAATCTAAAAATTTTATCTATAATTGTGTCTATAAGAACTATAGGCACAATTATTTTTTTAAAAAAATATAAAAGCTCGACTTTGGAGTAA
>CAZIZB010000171.1:0-2081 GCA_964543635.1 uncultured Opitutales bacterium
GATGTTGACAAAAAACATGACGAATTAATGTTGAAAAAAACTTCGAAATTATGTACGACTTGTTAATGTAATAAAGTGGATATTAAGGAACAGGTTAATGGTTGGTTAATAAGCTTAGGGAATCGTTCGGGAAAGCATTTCCGATTGATCGATGGTGTTTTTGCTGCCAAAGATGAAAATGGACAAGAATATGTTATTGAAATACCTGAAAGTTCAGAACAACTTTATTTTTGTGCGCCCATTGCAACTTTAAATGATGGCAACGAAAAAACGTCAGATTTTGAATGTTTGATGAAATGGAATTTGTATGGTCTTAAAACCTTTGGTGGAACCTTAAGTTATGAAGAATCTACAAATCGTATTATTTTTCACTATATTGTTCGAGTAGATACCCTGGATGAAAACCGTTTTTGTGATACCTTTAATCGTTTTATTGCAATGGTACGTGATGTTCAAAAGATGTGGCTGGAGTATTCTCAAACAAAGGTAAATACGAGCCAGCAAGTAGACGATTTTAATATGCTGATGCGGGTATAAAAATGCATTTTAAGTTATTTGATACAGAATCCAGAACTTATAAAACTTTAGAATATTCCAAAGAAAAGCCGTTTGGAATCTATTGTTGTGGCCCTACAGTTTATGGGCCTGCTCATATTGGTAATTTTAGAACTTATGTGGTACAAGATAGCATTTTGCGTCTCTTGAAATTATTAGGTGTTGATACTTGTTATGTCCGCAATTTGACAGATGTTGATGATAAAACGATCCGTGGGGCAGCAGAACACAAGCAAGCCCTTAAGGACTATACACAACATTGGATTGAAGTGTTTGAGCGCGATTGCCAGCGTTTGAATTTATTAAAACCGAGTGTAGAACCGCGTGCAACAGAAACTATTTCTGCACAGCAAGACTTGATTCAGTTGCTAATCGATAAAGGACATGCTTATACGCGTGGTGGATCGGTTTACTTTCGTATTGCTTCTTTTGAAAATTACGGTCGGTTATCGCATTTAGAAACGCGATCTTTGCAAACCCAAAGTCAAAACAGTGCTGGAGAGTCTAATGATGCCGATGAATATGATCGTGAGCAAATTGGTGATTTTGTCCTTTGGAAAGCACATAAACCGGAAGATGGAGATGTATTTTGGGAAAGTCCTTGGGGTAAAGGACGTCCAGGTTGGCATATCGAATGTAGTGCCATGTCACACCTTTATTTAGGTCAAACAGTTGATTTACATACCGGTGGAGTTGATTTGTGTTTCCCGCACCATGAGAATGAAATTGCACAATCGGAAGCGGCTTATGGGGGACCTTTTGTACGTCATTGGCTACATATTGCTCATTTGAAAGTGGATGGACAAAAGATGTCAAAACGTTTAGGTAATCTACACACTTTAGATTCACTTCAAGACAAACAGTATATGGCCGATGTGGTTCGTTATGCATTGTCGGCTGGTCATTATCGGCAGGCGCTTAATTTTACCTTTGAATTGCTAAATGCTGCTCAGAGTGCTTTGCAAAAGATTCGTAATTATTCAGAACAATTGCTGGCAAGTGCACATATGAATTTACAGTCTTTTCAGGCTATTTACGATACGATTACTTTGCCAGAAAAATGCACTTTTCTAAAAGATTTCTTTGAAAGTTTATGTGAAGATTTAAATATTCCTAAGGCCTTAGGGTGCTTGTTTACGTTTATGAATCATACTAAACCGGTAGACGTAAATTCCAAAGAGCAATTGATAAAGGAATGGGCTGCCTGTTTGTTTGCTTTAGGAATTGCATTGGAAGAAAAAAAGACCTTGGAAATTCCTGAAACAATTCGCGAATTGGCCGAGAAGCGGTGGTTTGCAAAAAAAGAACGTAATTTTCAAGAAGCCGATAGCTTACGAAAAACTTTAGAAGATTCGGGTTGGAAAATTCTGGACCAAAAAGATGGTTATCAAATTTTGCCTTTGGATAAGTAGAAGTTTTGTTTATGGCGCAACAATGTTGCGTAATGAATAAAAAAGTAGAGGGGTGTTGTTCGAGCTGAAAGGAACGTAAGAGTTTATAAAATTATGCCTCTTGTCTATTTAGGT
>CAZIZB010000172.1:0-2051 GCA_964543635.1 uncultured Opitutales bacterium
AATAAACCGTGTCATTCTGAGCGAAGCGAAGAATCTGTTTAAAGTAGATCCTTCGCCATGAATGGCTCAGGATGACTAAAGACTGTCATGCTGAATTTATTTCAGCATCTAATGTCCCCTCGCCCTTGAGCACTACTGTCCATGATAATTTTAATAATCATATATAAGATTAAAATGCAGTTGTTTAAAGGATTCTGAGTGGTTTCTAGAAGGTGGTCTGGTAGATAATTTTGTAAATAAACCATTTTTAGCAATAGTAATTAGTGTTTTTAATGGTACTTTTTTACAAAATTCTTTTAAGTTTTGCATTAATCGAATAAGTACAAACGCAATAATAGCAATACAAATTTGTGTTTTTACAGCATTTTCACTTCTACCAAGAAACTTTTTGATTTTTAAATTTTGTTTTATCCACTTAAAAAATAACTCTATTTGCCACCTTGATTTGTACAAATCTGCAATTTCTTCACTGCTTCTGTTTAAATCATTTGTTACAAGCACCAGTGGACTTTTACCTTCTCTTTGTACAAATACTCGTTTTAATAGTTTAGTGCAACTTCGATTTTTGCCATGATGACTGGATTTTATACGAATAAGTTGTGAACTGATAATTTCATTGTGGATTTGGATATCGGATTCTTCTTTTATTGCACTATTTCTTTTTAGTCTTGTTACAAAAAATGCACCTGCATCTGCTATATTATTCCACCACGAATAATTCATATATCCTTTGTCAAATACATATGTACAACCTTTTTGAATATCCATTTTTTTTCCAACTTCAATGTCATTAGTCCGAGCACTTGAAAATTCAAAATATGTAGGAATAGTGTTTGTTAAGTCATACATCAAATGTAACTTAATTCCTTCTATTCTTTGAGTTTTTTCTGCCCAAGGGTGATTTGCTAAATCTAACCTAATTGGAGACGAATCAAGTATTTTTACAAGATTTTCTGTTTCAACTTTTTCAAACATTGGTAAGTTAGATATTAAATTTAAACACATATCTCTATAAATTCGCCAATCACGATTTTCATTAGCATTTGCTAATGTTGAACGAGCAATATTACCACGTAAACCTAGATGATAGTGTTCATTTGCGTGAAACTTTACTGTAGATTCTATTTCTCTTAGAGAAGAGCAATTAGAAAGTTGTCCGAGAAGAATAGCAATAAACTGTTCCCAGCAATGAAGTTTTTTAGCAGCAAAATCTCCGTTGTATTTATTAACAAAAGTCTTGAATTTTCTGCGATTAATGGGTGTTAAAATTTTTCCGATTATGGTATTTTGATAATGCATAGTGAACTCCTAAATTTGTGTCTTGACAACCTTATTTTAGAGTAAAAGCAAGATTATTGCTCACTATGCACTTTTTTTGCAAAAATTATCTCGGACAGTAGTGCCCCTTGAGGGAGAGGGGTGGGGTGAGGGGTTTTATTTGTTTGAATATTTTCTTTTTCTTCTAGTAACTCACACTCCAAAATCTCCAAATCCTCAATATTCAAAAACTCCTTACAAGCTTTTATTGTCCTGTTTTTAAGTTGTTTTTGCTTTTGAATTTTCTGCTTATAATCTTCAACATCTTTAATTTCGCCAGTGTAATGTGCAAGCGGATGGGTGAGCGTAATCCTGTCAGCTCGGCATAAAAATTTCCCACTTATTGTATAAACATTGATATAACTCAAATCAAACAGGCTGTATTTTATTATCACTTTTTGCCTTAAACCATAAAGAGCGTCGTTGTAATAATCTGCCTTTAAAAACCTTATTCCCTGACTTGTGATAGTTTTGATTTCTTGAGCCATCATCAAATCGTCTAATTCTTTAGGGTTTATTTCCTGTCGTTCAATACTATTAAGCATTTCTCTAATCGTTTTAGATTTATCATTCGGACAAGGCAAAGAGTTTTTATACTCAAGCCAACTGTTTATCATTTGGATTGTTTGCTGAATAGTTGGAACGAATTCTTGATGAATTTCAGAATGGAAATTTTCATTTCTTCTTAGTCTTGCAGGTTTGTTTTCTATACTTGTTCCAATGTAGCTTGGCAG
>CAZIZB010000173.1:0-2037 GCA_964543635.1 uncultured Opitutales bacterium
TACAAATCTTTGCTTCATCCACCTTGAATATTTGCGCTAAAAACAAATGTGTCGTATACGTCCGATAATACATTAACAACAGTAGCAAATGTTCCCGTAAGTCACCAATTCCATACGGTCGCCCAACAACACGCTTCCGCCTCTGTGCCGCTCTCCAAGCGGGTTTTAGCTTGCTCACACATTTTTCAAACTTTTCGTGCTTGACTCCGCTGATCCGTCATAAATACTTCTTCTTGAGTAGGAGGTTTGTTAACATATTTTATTTTTATCCTACTCATTTTTTCTTTTCAATCTTTTTTACTTTCATTTTGTTCCTTCAGACTTTTGCAGGACGTCTATTAAACTCAAAACGAAAAAAATATTACAAAAATTTATTAATTTAAAAATATAATAGGTGTTCTGAAAAAATCTAATGAAAGTGTGACTAAAATCTTATAGATTCAGATAAGATAAAAAGCCAAAAAGCATTTACTTTTTTCATGAAAAGTATTAAAATTTAAATTGACTTAAGTAAATAATTAGATTTTGTTGAGAAACATGAAAGGATATGTTATGAAATTTAAAAAGTTATTGTCAGTTGTGATGGGGTTTTGTTTCGCATTAAATGTATTTGGAGGTGAAACTCCTAGATTTGATAAAGCAGGTCGTTTTTTATTCTGCTTTACGGATCCTGTAAAGGATATGTTAAACGAACGTTTGGAAAACTTGAATGTAAGCCAAAAGTATTTTGTTTTTACTCAAGAGCGTTTTGAAGAGTTAGTGGATAAAATTAACGAATGGGGTTGGTGCGAGTTAGATGATATTGAAAAATATGAAATTGTTAAATGTTTATTATATGTAGATCTATATCCAACAATACAACACAAAAAATTTTTATTGAATCTTTTGGAATCATTACGAGATATTAACGATGATAATTTAATAACTTTTTGTCCATCAGATAGAGATTCTAAAGTTTATTTTTGGATCAATCAGGCTCATAAATCTGTAAAATAGTATTATAGTATTTTACATTTTTATAATTGAATATTTGGCTAATAAGTATGATTAAGAATTTTTTTTGTTTTCTTTATGGCATCCATGTGTTTACATCTATGCTATTTTCTTGTAAATTTGATAATGACACTGAGATAGATCTAATAAAAAATGTTTTGCATGAAAAAATGTACGAGGATTATGATAGTTTTATTGAAATAAAAGATAAAACTATTGGGAAAATGCTTAAGCAATTACTTGATAGCCATTACGGCTTTTCGCTATTTCAAAAATTAAGTGATTTGTCAAATGATCATACTTGCATTATAAAAATAGGTGGTCCATTAGGAAGAATTGCAGGTCTTCAAAAGAGGGTACAAAAAGAAGGGCAAAAAAATGTATGGACGCTAAATTGTTCCTTTTATTCAATGAAAAGAATTATTGCCGTTAAGAAAATGCAAGATGTTTTTGAATTTTATAAAATTGAAGTTCCTCCTTATATAATAGACGTCCTGCAAAAGTCCAAAGTGTAAAAATTTTTATGGGAAATCGTTTTTGGACAATTTTTAAAAAGTCAGTAAATTTCATGAAAAATCTGATTTTGGATTTTCCAAAATTCCCCACTACAGCTCCATTTTATCCTTGTTTTCGACTTTTGCAGGACGTCTAATATTAGCACATGAATTATTGCACTATCTTTTTAGGCTCGAAAATTACGAAAATGGAATTAAAGCAGATAAATTTGTTGATCAAGCTTTTTTAAAAACATTAAAAGGCAAGATTACATGTCCTAATACAATACTTTTATTTGGTGATATAGAAGGAGCGGACCCAAAAGCTTATGATGAATTAGTAGCAATTGTTGGACATAGGTATAATATAAACGGAAACTTTGTGTTTTTAGGGGAAAGTTTATTTTTACAAGAATATCTAGGAACAAAAAATTGCTTTTTATCTTACGGCCATGCATCTAATATAAAGGATGAATTATTAACCTTAGAGAATAAACTTCCTGCAAAAGTGAGAAGAGAAGAAAAGAAAACGTACAAAAGGATTGAAAAA
>CAZIZB010000174.1:0-2011 GCA_964543635.1 uncultured Opitutales bacterium
TTACAAAACTTTAAATATTAAGCTTGCAAAGTGATCTTTTTTTTTACTAAATATGAAACCTATGGGGTCTAATATTCAGTTTTTTATTGAGATGTATGCAAAATTATTCGCTGCAAGTTCGCCTTTAGCAGCAGCAGCAATGTTTCTTGCGATAACATCCACTTATACCCCTAAACAACGTTGGCAAACTGCAGTACGTGCTATAAATGTATCGTTTGGGATTCTTTTATTGTGCGCATTTTTTGGAATCGGTTTGTTGGAAGTTATGGGGGTTAACATGGACGCTTTCCGCATTGCGGGAGGTATTGTGATGAGTTTTATTGGAATTGATATGGTACGCTCACCTACTACTACAGAAGATTCGGCTGCCGCTTCTACACCTCAACAAGATATTACCGTAACTCCGTTAGCGTTTCCTATTATTTCTGGGCCAGGTGCGATTTCGTCGCTTATGATTGGCAAAAGTGAAGCTTGTAACTCAGCACAAACTTTGTATGCTTATTTAGGGCTTGTTGCCATTATGCTTACTTTCTACGGTTTGTTCTATATCGTATCTTTTAGTTCAAAATGGTTGAAGCCGGCTTTGGTTCAAATTAGTGCAAAATTGTGCGGTTTAATTCTCTTAGCAATGGCTGCACAGTTTTTTGCTGCAGGTGTTTTAGGGTTTTTAAGATAGCATGTTAGGACACTCAAATAAGGCTTTACGAAAGTCCGTTGAACACACCTTGCATTGGGCTGAGAAGATTTATAATTACCGCAAAGATCTTCTTACGCAGGCTCAATGTCGCAACTTGCAACAGGCAAAAATTGAGTTATTAAGCTTGTACAAAAATTGGCCCAAGAAGGCTCCTGTGCCTGCAAAACTTCAAGAAGTATTAAAGCAGCTACAGGCGCAATTGCGTGTTTGTGGAGGAAAACTTTATCCAGTATCATTTTGGTGTGATAATGCGGAAGTTTTTTGGGTTGCAGCTTTTTTAGCAATTGGTATTCGTTCCTTTTTCTTTCAGCCCTTTCGTATTCCAACGTGTTCGATGTTTCCTTCATTTTCGGGTATGCAGACATGCCTCCATGAAAATGTGAAAGAAAAGCCAAGTTGGTTTAGCAAGCCGTTTCGGTGGCTGATTAAAGGGGCAGAAAATTATTATTACCAAGCACCTTGTGATGGTTTAATAAAAATTCCCTTGTTTACGCGCCAGGAAATGTTGCGGTATAATTCGCACATTCGTTATGAGGTTGAAACGGGGCGTGAGCTCGGCAATTTGTGGCTTAAACATTTTTTTCCAAAACCGTATAAAGTTTACTTGCTTTGGATAGGAGACCAGCAAGTACGTATTCGTGTGCCTTTTGAATTTACGGATATGGAAGCGGTTTTACGGAAAAAGTTTTTCCCAAATTACAAAAGTTTTGATCAATTGCTTCGGTCCGAAAACGCCGATATTTCGTACCAAAGAGGGCAGGGATATTTTGTTAAAACATCTAATTATGCGAAAAAAGGAGAATGTTTTTTGCATTTTGATATTTGTGCAGGTGATATGTTATTTGTGGATCGCTTGACTTATCATTTTCGTAGGCCGAATATTGGTGAAGCTATTGTTTTTAGAACAGGAAATATTCCTTTGTTGGATAAGGATCTTTACTATATTAAGCGTCTTATCGGTTGTTCAGGGGATTTAATTTCGATTGAAAGAGGAAAATTGCTCAGGAATCGGTGTCCTATGGATGACTGTTCTGCCTTTATTAACAACAACCTTCAAAAAGGTTTGTATCCAGGGTATCGTGCGCAAGGCTTTTTGGAAAAAGGTCGCGAATTTATTGTTAATTCAGGATTTTTCTTTGCTTTAGGAGATAATTCTCCGTTTAGTTACGACAGTCGATTTTGGGGGGAAGTACCTAAAAAAGATGTTATTGGTAAAGCAGCTTTTGTGATACATCCTTTTTCTTGGCGTTGGGGCTTTGCCGACAAAGATAAATCCAATGAGAAGGCCTCGCGCGAAGATTACGTTTTTCAATA
>CAZIZB010000175.1:0-2009 GCA_964543635.1 uncultured Opitutales bacterium
TCCGCTCTGCGAGCGGTGCTATTCGCTTTATCGCTCGGCAAATTGTTGCCTCATCCACCTTGAATATTTGCGCTAAAAACAAATGTGTCGTATACGTCCGATAATACATTAACAACAGTAGCAAATGTTCCCGCAATTCTCCAATCTCGTATGGCCGACCAACAACACGCTTCCGCCTTTGCGCCGCTCTCCAGGCGAGCTTTAGCTTGCTCACGCATTTTTCAAACTTTTCGTGCTTGACTCCGCTGATCCGTCGTAAATACTTTTCCTTGAGTAGGAATTTTAACATGTTTTACTTTTATCCTACTCATCTTTGTTTTTCAATCCTTTTTACTCCCGTTTTTTCTTGTGCTTCCGACTTTTGCAGGACGTCTAATATGTATAGGATTTTTTAAACCATGCAAATAATTAAAACCCATAAACACATTATTTTCTGTATCTACATGAGGGGTTAAATATGACAGATTTACCGCATCACTTCCTCCAAAAACCCTTACCCACCAATCAGTTACAGCATCGTTATTAGGACCATTATATCTTGCTCCGGAATATACTCCAGCTGCCTGAGCAATCGGTTGATGCCCATCTATTGGAAAAAATAAATCACAAGTTGTCCCTGGAACAGTAACTTTCTCATAATTTTGAGGATTTCCTGCATAAAATGGTGCATTTGTTTGGCCAATAAATCCTGGTGTTCTATTGGGTAAATGAAACTGTGCAGCTTGTACAAGAGAGGTTAAGCTAAGAATAGTAGCAATCTTAACAATCGAGCGAGAAAAGATTTTTCTCATTGTTCTTTTATTTAAAACTATCATTCTGGCAATCAAAAGCAGCCTTTTCAACAATGTCTAGTAAAAAACATACAAATATTACTTTTCTTTTGCGTAAGTTTTTATTCAAATCACCAAAACTCAACACAAAACTTCTGCGACTTGTTAATTTGAAAGCTATTTGCTTGAAATTCAACAACAAGCAGAAGTCCATCGGGTGCAGAGATGACTCATTCCTGGGCGCTCAAGGGCGACCCCTTGGAACAACTTTAAAAAAGTTGTTCAGTGTTCTTCCGCGTTTAAACTCATATAGATTGATTTTTATAATATTAACTTATTAAGTTATTAAATTATTTATTTAAAAACTTATTATTATTTTTATAAGACGTCCTGCAAAAGTCTGAAGAGAAAGAAAACAAAGTAAAGGATTGAAAAACAAAGATGAGTAGGATAAAAGTAAAATATGATAAAATCCCTACTCAAGAAAAAGTATTTACGACGGATCAGCGGAGTCAAGCACGAAAAGTTTGAAAAATGTGTGAGCAAGCTAAAGCCCGCTTGGAGAGCGGCACAGAGGCGGAAGCGTGTTGCTGGTCGGCCATACGAGATTGGGGAATTGCGGGAACATTTGCTGCTGTTGTTAATGTATTATCGGACGTATACGACACATTTGTTTTTGGCGCAAATATGTAAGGTGGACGAGGCAACAATTTGCCGAGCGATAAAGCGAATTGCACCGCTTGCAGAGGGGATTTTGAAGGTAAAACCAGAACCAACATTGAGCGAAAACGACCTGCAGTTGCTTATCGTAGACGCCACCGAACAGCGGATCGAGCGTCCAAAAAATCAGCGCGATTATTACTCTGGCAAGGCCCATGCGTGCACGATCAAAACGGAAGTTGTCATCGAGCCAAATGGCCGGATTTTACGCGTATCTAAGCCCTACGAGGATCGCGTTCACGACTTCAAAATCCGTAAATCCGAAGGCCCACTTCCGGCTGTTCCGCGATTTTGGCAGATTCCGGCTATCAAGGCCTTTTAGGAGGAAACTTTTTATAAAAAGTTTCCTCCTAACCTCCTTCAAAAACCTTTACTCCTTCTTTATAAATTGCAATACTATTGCAATTTATAAAGAAGTAATGCCGGTGCAGGAGGGCTACTCCTGCCAGGGGTTTGGGGCAAGTAGCCCCAACAGTGTTGCGCAATGAATAAAAGTTTTAAGGGAGGTTGATGGATTGT
>CAZIZB010000176.1:0-1975 GCA_964543635.1 uncultured Opitutales bacterium
TACTGCTATTCCCAAAGGCTGAAAAACGCGCATAAGCGCTACAATTCCTGCAAAACTTGGTGTAAAGATATATCGAGTTTTGTAGGGATTTTGTTTAGCTATTTGTAAAATTATTTATATTCAAAATGAATATCATCATAAGCACTTTGAGTAAGAGAAATGGTTTGATCACCAGTAGCTTCACCTCCCTTCAGATAAGTCCAATCTTTTAAATTTTTAGCAGCTTCTGGATTTTCTTGTTCCCAAGTATCATATGTTTCTCCATAATATTTCCGTGTTACCAAACCATACGAAGGGGTATTAATATACGAAGGATCGGCCTTAGCCAAAGCATCAAGAGCAGCTAAACCTTGTTTTGATATTGCTTCATCTTCACTAAAAATCATATCTCTTATAGCAATTGGAATAGCTTTGGGGCGATCCTTTTCCACTATCTTTTTCGCATCTGAATAAGACATAATGTTTCCATTTCCACCATTGCCCCCTAGTGATGAAGAAAATAGTTGTAGAAGTTCCGCTACTTGAGCTGCACTTGGACGTTCTGCTGGATCTGGATTGAGACAATCTCTAAGCAATCCTTGCAAAAAATCACATTGTTCATCTGTATAAAAATTAGGAATTTTACCAGCATCCCTTTGATCTCTAAGAAAATTTTCTTGAAATAAGTTATTAAATAAGATACTTTCTTCTCTTGCATCCAGTACATCCCAAGTAAAACCACAGTTAACTTGTTCTTTCCAAAAAGTATTATCTCCCTCTCCTATAATGCATTGAATAATTGAAATACCAAAAGAATATACATCAGTAGCAGGTGCTACACCTATTTTCCCTACATCAACTTTTGACTTATTGTTTGATTTTATAATCTCTGGAGCCATATATAAAGGACTTCCTACCCCTATTTGTTTTGCATTATTTTCTTTAGTTTTTTTTAAATCACAAGCAGTTCCTAAATCAATTAATTTTGCATTAATTAAGTTTTCAGAATCATTTGACTCATAAACCATCAAATTTTGCGGTTTTATATCACGATTTACAACCCCTGCTTCATGAGAAATTGCGATAGCATTCCCCATTTGAACTAATATAGCACAACGATCTTTGACATTTTCCTTTGTACAAGGTTTTTCAGCTAAAATTTTATCAAAATCTTTTCCTGGAGCTTTTTCATAAACAACAACTTGTTTTCCGTCTATTTCATATTTTCCACAAAATTTCGTTAGAAATCCAACTCCCTGCTTATAAAATGCTTGATCATCCGATTCAAATTGTTTTGTACCTACAAAAAGTGCTTTATTACCAGCTATCTCTTCATCTATACTTTCTTGGGTAACATCAGGATTAAAAGCTTTTATAACATATTCTTTTCCATTTTCATCTTTAGCACCATAAACCGTTCCAAAACTTCCCGATCCAAGAGGCTTTGTATCTTTGTTCTCCCATAAATATTTAAAATTTTTGTCGAGAACTTTGTCATATAATTTTTGAACAGATTTAGATAAACCATCTATACTTTCCATTTCCTTAAATCCTGAAACGCTAAAAACTTTGTTGTGATCATCAGACGTTATTGACATATTATTGAATACTTGCATCAGTTTTTTTTCTCTACTTGTATCGCGTTTATTAGCTATTCTATTGTGAAGTCCATTAAAAAAATTTCCTAAATATAAACGAGAATCTAACTTTTTTATAATACTCTTAGTAAGCTTATTTATCTCTTTATTTTGTGTGATACCCTTATCACCTTGGACATTATCTGCTTGTTCTGTGGAATCTATTAATCGATAATCAAAAAATTTATTAATATCAACAGACATGCTTTTTTCTCAGCACTTTCCATACCCATTTCTTATTTCTGTTGAATTTAAAAAACTTTTGCAAATTACTTATATAAAAATTTCAAACATCAGTACCCCGTAGCTGCTTCCACTTACGAAACATACGAGTACGTTCAGGAAGAGGATCTGGAGGT
>CAZIZB010000177.1:0-1948 GCA_964543635.1 uncultured Opitutales bacterium
GTGACGACTTAGTAACTGATTGGTGGGTGAGAGTGTTTGGCGGGAATAGGGCTGTTAGATTTTCTCGAAATCCAAACCAACTTAAAGAACCCAAAATGGGGTTTGGGGATACCAATAATCCTGTTCATATTATACACGTAGACACTACTGGTGCTGGTAGAGGATTTAGCCAGGAATTTTGGCAAGTATTTCGACAAATTGCAGCAGATCCAGTAGGGCGGGTGCTTCTCTATCGATTATTGATCGAAATCAGACGATTAGATAGACCAGAAGGAGATGGGTGTTGTGAAGATGGTGTTAATGTAAATGATTTAGAGGATCGCAATGATTGTCGAAATTTGAAAATAGTATATTCAAATAATGGTCTTTCATTTAATACTGATGGATTAATTAGATTTGATCCAGATCCAAATATTGAAACAACCATATTGGCTTTTGTAAACAACAGACTTACAACCCCAAAAAAAGAACGTACTGCTGATATTGGTTTGTTTCATGAAATGCTTCATTGGTTTCATTTTTTAAGATATCCGGATCGGTATGATAACAGCAGCAGCTCAGAACCACAAGTATTCAAGTATCCTTTACGTTGTTATTATGGAGACGTAAGTAGATTATGTACTTGGGGAAGTGAAATAGATTCGGATGAAATAGCAGTTATTTTAGGCACACCGAATTTAAACGCCAAACCTCATCCATATACAGCATTAGGTCGAGATATTATTGTACAAAATGCTTTCTATCCGGACCCAATTTATAATCATATTGAGTATGATAAAGTTATTATTCATAATTTGGAACAATACATTCCACGATCTGATAAATTTTTAAATGGCGATGACTTATCTGAAAATGTCTATAGGCTTTCTAAAAGTCAAAAAGGTTTTCAATTTCATCAATATATGCGTTTTGGACACGGCGATTGCATCAATCCAAATGCAATAAATACGATTCCTGATGAGTTTTTATTGGCTTATCGAGTAGCTCGAGACTGTTATGTTCAAATTACAGGTCGGCAGCCTCAAAATTGGGATTTGGCACAAGGACAGGCAATTAAATAATTGACAATTAAAAAAACAATAAATAAATGGAAAACTATGAAAACAAAAAGTATATTATTATGTGGTAGCTTGGTTTTATCATCTTTTTTAAATGGAATGCCAAGTCAGTTGAAAAAAGAGGTACAAAAGGCACAAGCTAGTCTTTCAAAATTATCTATAGATTTATCAACCCAAAAAATTGATGAAGTTAAAGAAGTCTTAAAAAAAACTTGTGCTCATTTGCAGCAAGAATATAAAAAAATCAATATAGCTACCGATTCTTCATATGATGATGCCCCTAAACATATAAGATGTTTGAAAACAGATATAAGTTTTATAGAAGATCTGAATGAGTATATAAAAACACATGATGAAGAATATGCTCAAAAATTGAAAAGTTGGGCAGCTAGTAACTATAAATTTGCTTCTTTAGTCGATAAAGCTTTATCAAATACTCGTTAAAAAAATTTGTTTACTTCAACTCCACAAGTTTTTGTGGAGTTTTGTGTTTCGCCATTCTTGACAATTTTCAAAACAATAGAGTTCCTGCAAAAGTGAGAGGACAAGAAATACTTAAAAGGTTCGATAGCTGTGCTTGAGTTATTTAGCAAAAGAAAGGTTATAAATACCCGCAATCGTTTGAAAAATTTGGGAATAGGAATCGAGGTGGCCGCGGTAGCGAGCGGCCAAGATATGCCATTTTTTGAGGTGTGCGAAGGTGTGTTCGATAAGGATCCTGCCAATAAAAAGTAAAAGAAAGTTTAAAATGACATCTGCAATCTGAGCGCAAACCACAAGCATTTTGGTAGGATGTTTAAAAAATTCTGCAGCGAGCAAGTTTGGTATTGCGGGCTTGCTCGGAGGCAGATAGAGAGCCATTTTTTTGATTTTTTCTTGAGAGATTTTTT
>CAZIZB010000178.1:0-1940 GCA_964543635.1 uncultured Opitutales bacterium
TTGTGCTGCTTGAATGCTTATTTATCAATTTAATACGGAATAATCGTTGATGAAAAAAGTGTGTTTACACATTATGAATTCGACCAACGCCGTCAAAAGAAATTGCGTGAAGGTAAAATCGACATCACATATATTCACTATTTGCCGAACTTGAGTGCAAATAGTATCGGAAATTATTTAAGGCAGAAAATCAATTGGTATCGAGAAAAAATAAAACAGGGAAAATATACATTTACAAAGAAAGGAGAATACTATGAGTTTTTGGCAAAAGTTTAAAGATTGGAAAGTTTTGAACGAATTATGGGACTTAATTCAACCTTACGTTTTAAAATTAGTCGACAAGAACGTACCCAAATATATTACAAAACTATACGAGAATCTTGCTCGTTACACACAGCCAGCTTTGGACAGTCTTTTCAGATTAAAAGAAAAGATAAAAAACAGTCCGAATGATTTGGATAATTACTGCTTCCATCAGGGTGTGAATGCTATTGAAACATTCGCAAATTACTTGCTTGTGGTAGTTCAAGATTTAAGGAAATAAACAAATGATAGGATTTTCTGCCCTCCTTCAAAGCCTAGCTGACTGTATTTCGCAACTTGCGAAATATGGTCAAGTTAGGATTGAAAACCAAGAAACAACAAACATAATTGCTGATAAAACCGACTTAGAAAAAGCCGGAAACATCGCAGAGCAAATAATCGAAATTGCTCAAAAATATAAATCCTGTATGCCGAAACGGGATCAAAGAAAATTGAAAAGTTTAATTAAAAGATTTAATAAGGTGGATTAATATGACTTGGCGAAATTTATTAAACGTACAAAATACTGAAAAAGGCTTTTTCCCTTCATCGAATTCGTACGGGATTCCTGATATAAAAGCTGATGAATTTGAAATAAAGGAGCTAATTCCATATAGAGTTGATGGGAATAGAAACGGGACAGCTCACTTCTTTTTAGATGATTATAGATTCGAGCGTTGTTGGAAAAACCCTGACTCTCAAATTGAAGAATTAAAAAAATATGCAGGGGTATTGTCTCCTGACTTTTCAATGTACACGAATTATCCTGAAGCATACCAAATTTGGCAAGTTTACAGGAATCGTTGGTGTACTTGCTATTGGCAAAGCAAAGGAATTAAGGTTATTCCGACAGTTAGTTGGTCTGATGAATCTAGTTATAAATACACATTCTTGGGAATTCCTAAAAATTCGGTTGTTGCAATTGGTACAGTTGGAGTCCTCAATGATCCACAAGCTAAAAGACTCTTCTTGCAAGGTTTTAAAGAAATGTTAAAACAACTTGAACCGAAAGAGATTTTGATTTATGGAAACAGACTGACCGAACTAAACGAGTATAAAAATATCCGTTGGTTCGAGCCATACATGAATAAATTTAAAAAGAAAGCGAGGTAAAAATGGGTGGCAGAGGTTCAAGCGGTAGTCACAACGCAGGTGGTAAATCATCAAAAAATATCGGAGCAGGAATTACTGATAGAAATGAACTTGTAAATTTATACAACAGTATTTCAGGCAATTCCTCTTATACTGCTGAAGAACGTGTTAGAGCTATGAGTTCTATAAAAGAACGAATCGACAAATTAGATGCAAAAAAAGCCGAAGATTTAAAACAAAAAAGGCTTGATGCATTAGCAAAAGCACGTGCAAAACGAGCAGAAAATATAAAAAATGGTGTAAAAACTGAAAAGAAACCAAGACAAACCAAAGCAAAAATGTCTATGGACAGTATAGTTTATGATTTAAAAAGCCAATTAATCCGTAACGTTCAAACCGATGGATACATTAGAAGTAGCGATTTCAGAGTTGAAGATTATGGCAATGTTATAAATGTTCAAGTCAGAGATTTAGGTAAATGGAAAAATCCATCACACGCACGTTATGAGGAAGATTACGATTGGCAGGTTCTACATAAATCAAGT
>CAZIZB010000179.1:0-1923 GCA_964543635.1 uncultured Opitutales bacterium
AATTACTTTCTTGTCGCGGTCACTACGATGATAAGTGATTTAATAGGATTTGACAGGCGTTTGAAAAATTCAACATTGAAATGCAATCTTTTAACGATCAAGGTTGAACTTTTCATTTTTAGTTGTTTTTATTTGCTTTTATCTTAAGAATAATTTATAAATTAATTATTATGAAAAAGATCTTTATTACGATTATATTTGGTATTTGTGGTGTGTTTTCTTTATATTCAGAGAAAGGTGTACCTGAGTTAGTTTTTGATCAATTTGATGATGAAGTAGTTCTCGGTATTAGATTAAACTTACCTGATCAAATTGTTAAAAGAATAATGGAAGAATACTTACATTGTGATTCAATTGATGATTTTAACGGTTCTCAAGAAACGTTTAATGAAAAAGGAAAAGCATTAAAAAATAATAAAGATTTGGCAAAATATATTATTTACCAATTTCATAATAAGGAGTTATATATTCCAGATTTTGTTTTAAAAGATAATTTTTTACAAAAAATTCAAAGTTTTTATTATAATGGTTTAGTTAGATGTGGAAGTTGTGTCATTAATAAATATTGGACACAATTAAATAACATGTTATGTCTATTTTTTTGATTAGAAGATTTTTTTCTTAAATGATGAGAAGAATAATGTTTAAATATGAATGTTTGTTTGAAACTATTGGTTGTTTTTTGTTTATTATTTTCTAGAATATTAGCTTTTTCAGAGATAACTAAGGAAGATTTATTAAATGAGGATGCTTGGTTTAGTTTTGAAGAAAACAATGAAAATCATCCTGTGTTTAATTTGTTAGATTGTCCTCAAGGGCAATTTTTGCTGCAAGCACTGTTTTATCAACACAAATGCCTTGCAGAAAAAGAAAACCCTATTAATTTTAAAATAAACATAGAGCTCAAAGAAGCCGAAGAAGGAAGTAATACCAATTTCTTATATGAAGATGTTGATAAAAATTTTTTGGTTAAAATTGAATTAGCTACCTGTGAATCTAATCGACAAATTCAAACATTAAAACGTCCAATTTTAATACAACACAATGATTTATATCGTTTATATAAACTTGAAGTACCTGCTTACATAATTTTAGCACACGAATTGTTACATGTTCTTAATCATGCAGAATTGTTTTCAAGCAATAAAGAGGATTTGATAGATGAGTATAAAAAAACATTTAAAGAACAACAAATTACTTTTCGAAGAAATGCTATACAAAAATTTTTGTGTCGAAAATTAGGATTAAAAGAAAATAATTTAATTTTAGAAGATGCTTATAAAACGTTTTGGGAAAATCCTTATGACAATGATGAAAAAGACTTAAAAGATTTAGGAGATTCTTTAGATGAAATGACAACTATTTTATGTTCTGATCATGAAATCGAACAAGGGAAGCAGGAGAAAATAGGAGAAACTTTATTTTTAAGAGAGTATTATACAGACGAGAAATATAAAGATTTAATTTCTTGGTCTCATTACGATGTAAGTGAACGAATGATTTTTGATAAAAATAAAGTTTTACTCGATTCTGTTTATGTAAAAGAAGTTTTGGGAAAATTTTCTTTAACACCTAAAATCATAAAATTGGAAGAAAAAATGGAGTTGAAATTGATTAATACTCAACAAATGTCTAAAATAGATAGTTTAAAACAAAACTATATTTATGGGATGTTTAAAAAACCAAATGCTGAAATAAGTCTTGTAATACCAAGTAATTCTGCTGGGTATGAATTTGTAGATGAAAAATTCGTCTTATTGGAGAATTCGGATGTTTATAATGCAATAATAAAATTTAGGGAGTCCATGTCAAATGTCCCTGTGTTTTCACGAAAGGATATTTTTAATTGTGCTAAAGATCAATAGACGTCCTGCAAAAGTCTGAAGAGAAAAGAAAACGTACAAAAGGATTGAAAAACAAAGA
>CAZIZB010000180.1:0-1921 GCA_964543635.1 uncultured Opitutales bacterium
AAAACATTTTCTTTTAACTTGTCAGGAGGGGTAAAAGTGTTAACTTTAGTGTGCGTATGAATTATGGGTGGATTGTTTTGATACTGATAACGCTGATAGAGGCTTGCAGTGGATTTGGTAGAACATCCTCTTTAAGTCCTTATGTCAAAGATCTTTGTATTGATCTAGATCTAACACGTTCGCAATTGAGTGGGGCGTATACATTAGCGAATTTGTTTGCAGGTTTTTTGCTGCCATTTATTGGAAAATCTTACGATAAATACACAACTCCTAATTTCTTGAGAATACATATTGCAATTTTTGGTAGTGCGTTTTTTACATTGAGTCTATTGCCTTTTTTACACTTCGGAGCTTTTGGTAATTTTCTTGTTTTTCTATTGTGTTTTTCTTGTATTCGTTCATCCGTACATGCGTATGGGGTTGTTGGGCATTCTATGATCGCGACTTGGTTTGCCAAAAAGAGAGGGTTTGCAACCGGAATTACTTGCTTGGTATTGTCTACAATTGCCTCAGCAATGCCATGGATCAATCTACAACTTCATCAATTTTTTCGTTGGCAACATGTTTGGTTAACTGTTGCCATTTGTTGGTTTTGTTTGGCTTTACCTATATGTGGTTTTATCAAAAAACCTAAACACACAGTTACTACCTCCAAAAAGGAAACTCATTTCGAATTAAACTCTATTAAGCAGTTTTTACGGCAGCCCATTTTTTGGCTAATCCTAGTAGCTTTATTCTTTCGTGCTGCTCAAAACACAGGCATTGCTTTCCATCTTATTCCCATTTGTGAAGAATTAGGCGCGCCTTCTCATCAAGTAACTTTTTGTTTTATGATTATTTCCATTTTTTCCATTTTAACGACATTTGTATTCGGTCATTATTTAGATAAATGGGGGATACAATGGTCGCTTATGATCTTCTTATTGGCAGATTTTATCTTTCTTTTTGCGCTTAGATTTATTGGTCATTCGGGTGCTATCTACTTTTATATTCTCTTTGGTGGGCTTTATTGGGGGTTGGCACAAGTCGTTACCTATATGATTGTTCCAAAAATCTTTGGGGTTAAATGGATTGGAACCATAAATGGATGTGTTTCCGCAAGTACTTGCCTAGGAAGCTCTTTGGGGCCATTAATGTTAGGATTAATAAAAGATCATTCTACTTACGCTTTAGGGCTCTCAGGTTTTGTTTGCGTAGCGCTTTTATTAGGAATAGGGAGTTACTTTTGTACCCAAAACTTAAAAACGAATAATGCATAAACGGGCTAACTTTGTTTTAGATCAACTCGACACTTTCTGTCCAGATCCCAAGCCTTCTTTAACTTATGAAACACCTTATCAATTGCTGATAGCTGTTCTCTTATCGGCTCAATGCAAAGATGAACGTGTTAATCGAGTTACTCCGGAATTATTTCAGCAAGGACCTACGCCTCAATCTATGGTCAAATTGCCGATAGAAACTCTTGAAACTATCATTTATCCCTGCGGATTTTTCAAAGTAAAGGCGCGTTATATTCACGAACTTTCCCAACAATTATGCACTCAGTATAACGGACAAGTTCCATCGACCTTAGAAGCCTTGGAACGTTTGTCAGGTGTCGGTCATAAAACCGCTTCGGTTGTGATGAGTCATGCTTTTGGGGCAAAAACCTTTCCTGTAGATACTCATATTCATCGTTTATCGTTAAAATGGGGATTAAGCAAAGGGCCTTCTGTAGAAAAGGTAGAAACGGATTTAAAGCGTATTTTTCCGGATTCTGTTTGGTATAAGTTACACTTGCAAATGATCGATTATGGCCGTAAATATTGCAATCGTTTTGCGTGTACTTCCCAAAAGCTTTGTCCTATCTGCAAAGCATTACTAGAGTTCGAAAAACATTCTAAAACAAAGTAATTTTATTTTTTCAGAACACCTTCTCTTT
>CAZIZB010000181.1:0-1907 GCA_964543635.1 uncultured Opitutales bacterium
CAAGATTATTGTAAAAAAGATTGTGCTTTTTGGAAAAGGCATTATTTTTAATAATGAAAGTGATAATGTGTACTTATATCCACATTAGAGATTGAATAATAAGTAATTAATTAAGTTATTATGACAGAACAAGAAATTATAAATGCCACCACTACAAATGAAGCCAACAATGACAATAAGGTGGCAAGTATCGAAGAAGTACAATCCGTCCAAAAAGAAGAAAGAAAGTCTACAAATCGTTCAACACGTAAACAATCGAATTTGCGTGGACGTTGGAAACGTAATCAAGCAGCTGCAGGGGTTGCAACCATCAAAGAAGATGACGCTAAGTTGCCTAAAGAGATTAAAACTGTAAAAATTAGTACTGCAGAAAGCCTCAATAAGCCTTCCAAATCGAATGATTACAGAAAACAACGCTCTGAAAGAAAGCCCAGCAAGGACGCTAAAATCCATGCTTCTGAAGTAAGAAAAGAAAAATGCTCTGAACATAAATGCATTTGTTCTTTTTTTTGGGGAAAAGTAAAGTGCTTTATTTTAAAATTATTTGGATTTAAGCCAAAAAAACATTGCTCCTCCCATAAGTCCAATCACTATGGTCGTCCACGCAATAAACGTCCTTATCGTGGTCGTCCGCGGAGCAAATAAGAGCTAATTATGGATAAAGTTTGCATTTGCGGTGGTACGGAATTATATGGCAATGTTCATGTAAGTGGTGCAAAAAATGCTTGTATGGCAATGCTTGCAGCCGCTTTGTTGACCGATGAAACTTGTGTTTTACGGAATGTTCCCAATCTACGTGATGTAAACTTTTTTATCCAATTGTTGGAAACTTTAGGGGTTGAGATTAAAAACTTAGCTCCGGGTATTTGGCAATTAAAAGCTCGTTCGATTTCTGCGCAAGCACCTTATGATTTAGTACGCCAAATGCGTGCATCGGTCTGCATTATGGGGCCGCTTTTAGGAAGATTACATCAAGTGGCTTTGCCGCTTCCTGGGGGGTGCGTTATTGGCAATCGTCCTATTGATTTACATTTGCAAGGATTTGAAAAACTTGGATGCACAGTTGCCTTGGAACAGGGCATGGTTCATGTTCAAGGAGAGAAGCTAAAAGGGAGTACGATTTTCTTGGGGGGACGCTTTGGCAGCACTGTTACGGGAACAGCTAATTTGGTTATGGCTGCAGCCTTAGCAAGCGGTACAACGATTATCGAAAGTGCAGCTTGTGAGCCTGAAATCGTTGATTTGTGTCATTTATTGGTACAAATGGGGGCCTGTATTGAAGGGATTGGAAGTCCACAGTTGACGATACAGGGCCAAGAAAAATTGCATGGTTTTGATTACACTGTTATTGGAGATCGTATTGAAGCTGGTACCTTTCTTCTGGCCAGTTTGATTACGAATGGTCATGTAAAGATAAAGGGTGCCCATCCTCAGCATTTAGGAGCGATGCTTCATGTTTTGGAAAATATGGGCGCTTTTATAAAGACGGATGTTGAGGAACAATCCATTGAAGTTTTCCCTTGTTTGGATGTACTAAAACCCTTTGAAGTAACGACCTTACCACACCCAGGTTTTCCAACGGATTTGCAAGCGCAAATGTGTGTTTTAGGGATTTGCATTCCAGGAATTAGTCTTATTACAGAGCGCATTTATCCGCAACGCTTTATGCATGTAGCCGAATTGCAACGTTTAGGTGCACGAATCATTTTGGAAGGTAGCACAGCCGTCTTACAAGGTCCTACAAAGTTGTCTGGTGCAGATGTTATGGCATCGGATTTAAGAGCGAGTGCTGCGCTTTATTTAGCGGGACTTGTTGCAAAAGGTGAAACCTTTATTCATCGCGTTTATCATTTAGATCGCGGTTACGAAAATTTTGATCAAAAATTGAATCAATTAGGGGCCAAAAT
>CAZIZB010000182.1:0-1877 GCA_964543635.1 uncultured Opitutales bacterium
CAAAACCTTATTTATTTCTTGCAAAAGCGACCGAAGAACTTAAAGGCCTCGATCAAGCTTCTGGATTTTACAAAATTACCTGCGAAGCTTTAAAGGATCCTGATCTTTATTTCTTTGCGGCCGAATGTGAATTGAAGCTTGATCATAAAGATAAAGCCAAAGAATATCTCCTTAAAGTCAAAGAAGTTCTTGGCAATACTACTTCTTTAAGTGAAGAACAACAAGAATTACTTTCTGAAACGGATGAAATCCTCAAAGCATTAGAATAGGCAGCATGAACTTGAGATGTACAGCACTGTTTTTAATGATAGCGGCTACCGCGCATGCCGATAAACAAAAAGATCCTTGGCATTCTTTTGCAGATCAGCATGCGCGCAAAATTGTTAAAAACATCTGTACAAACAACAAAAATTTAAAATTCGAGGCTATTACGTCTTTTCAGGCCGACAACGCACAAATTTCAAATTTAAGAGGGTTTGAGTGTTTGCCTAACTTAAAATTATTGTCTTTAAAAAACAACCTCATTGATTCTCTAGCTCCGCTAAACTCATTGAAACATTTAAAAACCTTGTTTTTGTCGCACAATCTCATTACGGATGCATCCCTCCTCAGCCAATTACTCAAGCTCGAAGTCTTAGATTTGTCCCATAATAAGCTACAAGCTTCCTTTTTATGTAATTTTGAGCAATTAAAGGATTTAAACCTTTCGCACAACCAAATCCAACAATTCATGACGACCGAATCGAGTAAATTATTGACCAAGCTCGACCTATCGTTTAATCCCATCTCACAATTTCCAGAAAATTTATCCCTACCAAGCCTACAAACACTTCACTGCAATAGTACTTCCCTTCAAAGTCTAAAGCCTTTATTACAATTAACCGCGCTCGAAGTGCTTGAAGTCGAACATTGTTCACAGCTAAAATCCATCCAAGACCTTTTTTTAAAAACGAACAATCGTATTGATTGTCGACTTCCCTTTCTAAAATCCATAAAAATTTCAGAAAATTTTTTAGACGAAGCTTCCAAAGCATTTTTAAATTCTATGCGTCAAAAGGGCACATTATCTCGTCCTATCGCCATTAATGGTCAACAATACGGCATAAAATAGCACAAAAATACCTATTCATTTTTAATCAACAAAACAGTTGACGGAATATTTTTTGCGACTTATTTTGAAGCCATGTGTGAATGTAATTGTAACTCAGTACCGGCTGCACTCGTTGGACGAAAAGCACCGCAATTTGTAGCTCCAGCTGTTCTTAACGGCGCAGAAATTGTGGAAAACTTTTCCTTAGAGCAATTTTTAGGGAAAAAATACGTTGTTTTATTCTTTTATCCTAAAGATTTTACCTTTGTCTGCCCAACAGAATTGCATGCCTTCCAAGAAGCTTTAAAGGCTTTTGAAGAACGTTCTGTGCAAGTCGTTGCCTGTTCTACCGACACCGAAAATAGCCATTTCGCTTGGTTACAACAACCCAAACAACTCGGTGGCATCCAAGGCGTTACCTACCCTATCGTTGCAGATACCAATAAAACCATCGCAACCAATTACGGGGTCTTGGCCGGCGATTATTATTATGATGAATGCGGATGTTTGCAGACCAAAGGAACTTTAGTCGCTTATCGCGGTTTGTTCTTAATCGATAAAGAAGGTATTGTACAACACCAGGTCATCAACAATATGCCCCTAGGTCGTTCCGTCGAAGAAACCTTGCGTATGGTTGACGCACTGCAACATTTCGAACAATTTGGAGAAGTCTGCCCTATCAATTGGCACAAAGGCGATAAAGCTATGCAGCCAACTCAAAACGGTCTTCATCAATACTTTAAATAATTTCCGAATTAACTAAGTTCTGAAAGTAATAAAGAAGCCT
>CAZIZB010000183.1:0-1874 GCA_964543635.1 uncultured Opitutales bacterium
TCTAGCCAGACTGAGTTACGTCCCGAATAACATAAACAAGATTAGCCTACCACCCCCATATGTCAATTGTTTTATTGAAAAAAGTAGAACTTATGTAAGACCGATAAAATCACCCGTAAAACAAACAATCATAAAAAGTATAAGTTTTAGATCCTTAAATAATATTGACAAATAAAACAATTGTCAATTGGCTTAAACCAATGAAAAAAACATTAAACTTTATCATCATAAGCTTTTATTGTTTTAAGCTTATTGCTTTGTCTCCAGAAATGTTAGAAAGTGCTTTTAATGGGGAATTTCCTCTTTTTGTGGTTAATGTCACAAAATACGGAACAGATAGTTTTTCACACGAAGAAATAGATCCTTTATTTCAAAACTTAAAAGAACAAATATCTCCAATAACATCATATCCCCATTTAATTATATTTAACGAATATTTCTTTGGTAAAGAGCCTTTAAATGCAACGACTAAAGAAATTCTACTGAAACAATTCGATTCATTTGAAAACGCAATTTTTGTCGCAAATTTTATATTACTCGAAACTAAAGATATAAGTATTTACGAAATTGATCGTACTATCAACATGATCCGTGAGTCTTTTACATGGGAAGAAATTGCAGCAAAGAAATTTAAAGTAAATACTTATAAACCAGAAGGAACTCCAAAACAAATGCAGTTAACAAACGCAGTACAATTTGCACAAAAAAATTTTTCTGTTTATCAACAAGGATTAAACGACAAATATTTGCTTTTTCTAAAGAAAAAAATTTTATATACAAATTCGGAATTTGTCAACATTCCATGTTTAGAAAATATTAGTTTTTATTACCATAAAAACATTCCTTTGATGAAATATAACAAGGCAACATACTTTAATGAATTTTTATTGTCAACGCAATCCAATAAGCCAGAATACCCTTTTTATCGATTTGGTTGTGGTGCTGACTTGATTTTAGATAATGATAATACAATGTCAAAAATATTACACAACAATGTATCCACTGAAATTTGTAGAGATGTATGCATTGGTATTAGAAAAGATTCTCCTTTCAAAAAACTTCACATCATCCAATCCAATACAATAAATATAGAAAATTATAAAATTCATATCCCCACTTACAATTATCTTATTCTTTCCGACCCAACACATAACGAGTGTTTCGACAGCTTTAAAAGCCCAGTAAAACCACAATATTCTACAAAAAACTCCATAACATGTAACATTTTTGAATTAAATTTTAACAACTAAAATAAGGAGAACACATCACATGAAAAAAATCATATTCGGAATAGCAGTAACAATAAATAGCTTTTGCCAGGCAGACATGATTTGTATAGAAAACGATACTGGAGAAACAATTACAATCAAAATAAAACAAGGAGAATACACGCTAAAAAAATGTGAAATCGATTGCATGCTCGCCAAATATGAAGATCTATTTTCAGAAAGCTTAATATCGTTACAAAATAAAGAACAATTTCTTTTTAAATCGCAACATACATTTAAAAATTCAAACGAAGAAAATGAACCCTGTGGTTTTTATATTAACGAATCAAACATTATGATAAATGTTGTAGATTACGATTTTAAAAAAAGAGAAAGTGATGATTTTACAATAGAAACCATTATAAACTATGCCGACAACCCTCTATCCGGAAAGGCGTTTTTTTCAGACCGAATGTATCGCGTAACAAAAGCATCGTCTGAACATACTTCTCCTAAAAAAACCAAAAGCTTAACAAAAAGAAAAGCTCACTCTGAAGAATAATTATTTAAAAGGAATCTAGTACATATAGATTCCTTTTAAATAAAAAAATTTACCGCCTTTTCGCCAATTTAGCTAAAAAAACGCGCTGTTCCTGCAATGCAATT
>CAZIZB010000184.1:0-1873 GCA_964543635.1 uncultured Opitutales bacterium
AGCTATTCTCCTACAAGATCAGAAGCCTTAATGTAGAAATATTTGTAAGCTGTATTATCGGAATTCATATATGTAAGCCAAACATGGCCATTTTTGCAATCGAGAGAGATGATTCGAGAACAGTCGGTAATAAAACTGTTATCCTTTGCATCTTTAAATTCTGTTTTAGTTAACAAACGAAGACGAGCATTTGATTCGATAACATAAGGGGCATAACCAATATACAAATGATTACCCTGTTCATCACCTTTTCCTGGATAACAATACGCATAAATAATATAGTTTTTATAAACACACATTTTTTGTGTATTTAAATATAGTTTTCTAGACGTATCATTTGAACTTATGGTAGGTTGTAATCCATTAGTAGATCCACATTTTGTCGTATAAATAACATTTTGGATGTATTCTGGATAACTTGTTCTACTAAACGATTGACCACTAGTGTCATTTGTTATTGGAAATGACCATATAAAAAGTGAAGCGTTTCTATAAGAAAAATTACAGTAAGTACTATCCCAACCTTGTGTTGAAGTAAGCCCTGAATAAGCATTATTACCTTGAAAACCTAACACACACCAAACATTTTTATTATTTCCTGCATTCAAGATTAAAAAGTCAAAATTATATTGACTCCAAGAATGTCCTTGTTCAGTACCATCTATATACAAAAAATTCCAACAGATTTCAACTTTTAAAGAAACATCATCATTTTCTATAGATTGCATAAGAACTCCTGGAAGATATCCACTACGAATGCACATAAAATAAAAATATTCTCCACATTGTATAATTTTAGGATTAAAAATAGGCTGCCACGGGTCTTTAAGGACTAAAGAATAATTATTATAAACTCCATCTTTAGAAAAAATGGAACGATAAATATCATAATGTTCATAATTCTTAGAAGTTAAGCTAACAAAATGATACAAATATATGTTATCATTCTTTAAATTATAACAAGCTCTAAAATTTCCATATCTGGGTTGTAGTTCTTTGCTCCAATTTTCCTTTATTGCTCTTGGATGTAAATAATTAAATCGAAAAATACTGTTTGTGGTTGGGGTTATAACAGTATGAGGTGTATAATTCGTTGTTAATTTCGATAAATCATCTTTCTTTACTTTGAAAAAAAGCATACCCTCTGTACTTCCATTTTCTGCACCAGAAAACGATTCAATCCCTGTAGCATTCATGTACCTTGTAGGTGGAATATAAACAAATCCGTAAAGATAATCAGATGTTCCATCTCCAATTTCCTGAGCTAAACATGGCATAAAAGCATTATGAATACAATTTTTAAAATAAGTTGGGTCATAACTATTTGCACTTAGATTCGGTGTACTTTGACAATTCGGTGTTACTCCGGGAATTTTCGTCCATGGATAAAAATCACTAATACTTTCAGATAATGAACCATCACTATATTTACTTATTTCAAAATAAGGACCATTACTACCACTAAATCCATAAAGCGTTATCGCATATAAATCACCATTAGCATCAACCATAGCACTAGGTGCAAAGGATTCACGTACAGCAGCTTTAGAACCATAATTGCTTTCCATTGTTGACATCCAATAATTGTAGTAAAAACCTGAATCTATTGTACCCGTCTTATACTTTTTGGTATTACCATCCATTAAACTTGCAGGCACATAGGCTACAACAGATTGGCTTATGAGTATCGCTAAAAATCCAAAAAGTTTACATAAACTAAAATTCCACAATTGCATGTGTTTAGTTTAGCAAAATAAGATAATAGATACAAGCAATTAATGTTTTATGTTCTGAAAACAGGAATATCGCATTAAAACACTTGCCAAACGATGGATTTTGCGATAAAATTAATAAGTTAAGAAATTAATCTATG
>CAZIZB010000185.1:0-1837 GCA_964543635.1 uncultured Opitutales bacterium
TTTGTAATTTGTTATAGATTTTTCATTTAAACAACTTTCTTCAAAATCCAAAAAACTATAGTATTTATTTTGAGTAGTTTCAATTTCAAATGACTTGGAAATCATTGGTTTTATGTTGTTATCTATTATGGACAATTCTAATTCTAATTCCGCAATTAATTTTGAATGAAAAGGAATTACCCAAGAAAGTGTAGGATCAGATTCACTTGACATTTTTTCCAATTTGTCAAATACAATTCTCAATATTTTACTCATAAACAATATCATTTCACATTCGTCATCTGTCAATGTAAATTCTTCTATAAACATATTCTTTATATAATCTGTTTCAAATGAAGCCAATGCTTCTATAACTCCATTTATACAATCTTTAATTGACAGTAATCTTTCACAAACAAATAATTTGCTAAACCATCTTGTTGGAACAGAAATAATAACTTTCAAAGAATTACCATAAATTGCAATTTGTGCTGCTTGTAGTGCTTTTTTCCATTTTTCATTTCCTTTGATTTTCACAGAAATTGATTCACATTTCAATATCAACTTTTTAAATAAATTTGATTTTTCAATTGCATCTTCTACAGCTAATTGATATCTATGTGGAATGCAACCAATTTCCAACAAATTTGTTAAGGAAACAGAACAAAAAACATCATTTGCATTGTCAGTTGCCAACGGAAAAGGAACAAATTTTTTAAGAGAGTATTCATTAATTACTTCATTGATAAAATCACGAATATGAATTGATTTATGTGAAATAAACTCAGTTGACAATTTTAATACTCTATTTACAAGTTTATTGTCTTTTAAATAAGTTATTGTAAAACTTAAGAATTGTGAACCATCTGTTTTAGATGTCCATCCATCAAGAGAAGCTGAAATACCAAAACAATTTTCAATTTCTTTTTTAACTGTTTCTTTAACTCTATTAACCATTATAGGTATTATTTTCGTTTTAAAAGAATCTTCTGATGGAATTGTATAATTTATTTTTCCTTGTAATAAATGATTGATAAATAAATTAAAATACTCATTGGAAACAAAATGGAATGGTATTTTTTGGGTTACAATTATTGATGCTAAAAGAACATGTCCTTTATTTATATATAGATCTTTTGAAATTAATTTTGCATATGATCGTTTGTGTTCATATCCACTATTATTGTAATTTTCGGGATGTTCAAATCTAATGTGTTGTTTTGCTTCTTCTGATGTTTTTGCCTTTTTATTAAATTTAAATTTCTGTTGACATTTTTTACATTCAAGGAAAAATTGAATATCGTTGGAATCTATTTTTTGTTTAAAAGATTCTTTATAAAATAATCTTGTTCCATTTTCTCTTGGGTTATTAAAAACATCAGTTAAATCATGTTTTGTTTCTATATTTTCTTTTATTTCTACCAAATTAAATTCTGACCAAATAATACTATTATTTCCATTTTCAATAATTCTTTTTCTCATTTCTTTATCTAAATCAACAGAATGTTCACTTGATATAGAAAAAACATTTAAAATCTGATTTTGTTCATGTGGTATTGAAGAAATAATTACTTGAGTGTTTTCTTCTTGCATGTCAAAGAATAAATGAATTAATTAATATTTTAATATAATTATATTTTATCTTTGATAAAAATCCAAGTTAATTTGAATTAGGGTTAAGAAATCAATCTTAAAAAACTTTATTGTTAAAATTTATAAGAATGTTATATGATTTAAAAACATGTTTTTCAAAAACTATAATAATAATAATAAATAAATAATTATAAATGTATTAAAAAAATAAATTTTTGAAAACCCTTTTTGTTTTGAATAAGTGTGATCACAAAAGTGATCAAAA
>CAZIZB010000186.1:0-1820 GCA_964543635.1 uncultured Opitutales bacterium
ACAGATCACCTCTAAAGTCAAATCAAATGCCTTCTCGTTGCAAAAATCACTCTCCAACGAGGTCTTTAGCGGCGATATGGAAAGAATATTCTTTGGTGCTATCTGCATTTATCCACTGAATCCAGAGTTGGCCATTTTTTAAGTCCATGGAAATGATTCTTGAACAAGAGGCAAAACCTCCTTCAATATGAACATTGTTCGTTGGAGGAGGAGAAAATTCCGTTTTAGTGAGTAGATGTACCTTATTATTGGATATATAATAGGGAGCATAGCCCAAGACTAATTGCTTGGATTTTCCGGGATAGCAGTAGCAATAAATGATATATTTATTGCCAGAGTCCGAAGTATAGGTTACTAACTTATGCGTGTTTTTAAAAAGTTGTTTATCGCCATAGCCATCGTAGGTATTTGAGTAACAACCACAAGTAGTTGAGCAAGATTCCGCGGATGTTTTTCCTGTGGAATAAATGATGTTTTGTGGGTCTTCTATACTTCTATCATCGTTTATCGTTATGCCTGAATCACTACTAGTAAAACTACTTAATATTAATACAATTTTTGAAGGGTCGTTGATGCATTTTGAAGACCAGCGTTCATTATTTTTCCCAGATAGAGATGTTTTGGTATTATCGGTTTCGCTTGTAGCTCTTAGTCCTAAGACACAAAAAATTGGAGAACCTCCATTATCTACAATACAAAAATCGTAATTCTTCGCAGTATATGCATTATAAGCTTGGCTATGATTTGTATAGACAAAAAGACCTGTTGGTTGATCTGTTAAATTAACTGCACTTTCGGTATTCGTTGAATCTTTCTTTTGTTTGTGTATACTAGGTAGTCCATTCCAAGAATACATTGTATAAATATATTCACCAAACTTGATGGCTCTTGGAAAGATACAACGCCCTCCACTATTACACGCGTTAGAGTTTCTTTTAGTAACTGTTCCAATGTTTGCATATAATTGATAAATCCTAGCTGTTGAAAAATCATTTGCTGTTTCCAAAGCGATCCAGTTTAGATGTACATGATCTGTACCGCTATCGTCGGTATCAACCCAGGCTTGGTAGTTCCCACATTCTGGACCAAAGGCGTAGCTATCACTATCGCGCCGTGGCCGTTGATGATCAAACCTAAAAACCGCATTATCTGCTCCTGGGTAAAATTTTTGTTCGACAACTTTTGTATTTGATTTTGTTAATTTTAACATCAAAATACCTTCATTATCTGTGTTTTTTGTGTTCATATAACGTGTTGGAGGTATGTAAAAAAACACATACAAATATTTTGAACTATTTGTGCCTACTTCTTGTGCAATACAAGGTTGAACGGTATTATGGAAGCAGTTTTTAAATAAATTTTTGTCTACTGATAAAGGCAAAGAGGGAGCTTCAGAGCAATTTATCGAACTATCTAATAGGTACCACGGGTAAAAAACTGAAGAAAACCCAGGTCTACTAATATTAACCCCCATGCCTTCTTTAAGAACACAGCGAAAGCTTACAGAATATCTGTCGCCTTGAGAATCCATCATGCTGCTTTCTGACTGGATTTGCCGGACTAAGGCTTCTGATCCATAGGGTGTCGTCAGATCTTTTAACCAATTGTCGTTAAAATCATCAGCGAACTTAACATCTGTTAAAGCGGAATTAGGCAAAATATAACCATGGTTGATAAAGGTATATCCTTTTAAATTACTTTCCCCAAAACAACTTTTCAGGTCTACAAACTGGATCCCTACCAGTAAAATCCCAAATTTCAAAACTTTTTTCAAATGTGCCAAAGATAAATCCATTGGCGAATTCTATTTTTTTTTTTTT
>CAZIZB010000187.1:0-1818 GCA_964543635.1 uncultured Opitutales bacterium
TTGTTAATTAAAAATATAGCGATCAAAGTGGATTTGATGACGAAACCAAGTCATTTGTTTTTTAGCGAGGGCAAAGGTATTTTTATTAATAGCGGATTCGAGATCAAAACTATTGGGCTGTTGCAAAAAATGGATCGTTTCGCGATAGCCGATAGCAGAAGCAGCTGGCATTCCAGGAAGCAAATAATGATTGTCTAATAAGTTTTGAACTTCATCAATGAGGTCTTTTCGAAGCATTTGATGGGTACGTTTAGCAATTCGTAATTTCAAAATTTCTGGCGGACAGATAAGGCAATAGGTTTCTTTTTTGAGGTTTGCGAAAGGTTTTTCTTGATGTTTAAAGGTTTTGTATAAAGTTAAAAGCGATTCACCCGTGGTCAAACAACGTTCAAGAGCTTTTCGAACTTTTCTAGGATTGTTTAAATCGAAATTGGGCGGCAAGTCAGAATTGATGTTTAATAAAGCTTCGACAAGTCCTTGGGCGCCTTTTTGTTGTTCTAAATCGTCTATTCTTTGCTTTATTGCTTCGTTTGGATTTACGGTATCTACAACAGGTTCTAAAAATGCTTTTAAATAGAATCCAGAACCTCCGACTACAAGCACGTTTTTACCTTTTTTGATAATTTCCTCTACACAAGATTGTACATAAGAAACATAATGTTGTATCGAAAACGTTTCGTTGGGATATATAAGATCGATTCCCCAATGAGGTACTTGTTGACGTTCTTCTAGCGAAGGTTTGGCAGTGCCAATATCCATGCCTTTATAAAAAGCAGACGCGTCACAGGAGAGAATTTCACAGTTGTTTTTTTGTGCAAAATCGATTGCAAATTCCGTTTTGCCAGATGCCGTTGTTCCTGCAATTAAAAATAAACGTGTCATGGCAAATTGCTATTAAAATTGATAAACGTTACATATTTTTCTTTAAGAGGAGGATAATCGGAATAACAAAAATAATGCAAGGTCTGTTGTACGACTTCTCGGGAAGGCTTTATAACAGGCTTAGTTTCTATAACAAGTTGCGGCAAATACGTTTCGCGTATGCTTTTCCAAGGTTCATGATCAAAAAAGCCATCAACATGTTTTTCTAAACTTGTTATGATTTTTTGAATTTTATTTCTATCTTTTCGGGCTAAGGCTAACTTTAGAAGTTGTTTTAGCGGTTTTTGTGGATTTGCAGTTGTTTTTAAACTTTGAATAAACCAAAATTCTGCCGCTTCCTGTAACTCGGCTTTTTGACACAAACGCGCTAATTGATAAGATTCTTCCGAACTTATTTCATCTTTTAAACTTATTCCATTAAGAAAAGCAACAAGTGCTGCATTCCAATGTTTGAGTTGCTTTTCAATGTCGGAAAGAGCAAACCAGGCTTCTGCATCTTTGGTGAAATGATCGATATAATGCCGATAACAGCAAGCTGCCGCTTCATTATAATGAAGTTGCTTGTAAATTTGCGCTGCATATAAAATATCTTCAGTATAGCTTTGATACAAATCAGAATAGAACGCTTGAGAAAAGGTTTGTGCAGATTTAAATAAATTTTGGTTGGCTTCGTAAGCGAAGGCTAACAATTCTAGAAGTTGAGGATGATGATAGATTTCTAAACTTTCTAGACACTGAATAGCTTTTTCGTAACAACCTTCTTCGCAATTTTTTTGTGCCTCTTGGACGATTTTTTCAAGATCATAAGCAGGTTTAGATGATTTACATCCTCCTACAAATACTATTAAAACGCTCAAAAGCCATCGCCCCATGTTTTTTTATTTCACAAAAAAATTACTTTTTTGGCAACGAAATTTTGTACTTATAAAAACTTTG
>CAZIZB010000188.1:0-1787 GCA_964543635.1 uncultured Opitutales bacterium
ATTCTAATTGGATACAACAAACAAACCGTCTGCTTGTTATGAGTGTGCATCCGGGCTTTAGTGGCCAAACATTTATACCGCAAACCTATGAGCGTATTCAATTTATAAGAAAGGTATTTCCTGTATTAGAGCTTTGTGTGGATGGTGGTGTTACGCCTGCTATTGCCAATAATTTAGCTAAATTAGGTGTTGCGAGTTGCGTTAGAGGCTCGAATTTTTTTAGGGAATGAGATGTTGGAAGGTAATGACAATTTGAAATAATTATTTTCAGCTATGAAACCTACTGAACCTTGGCAGCAAGCCTTACAAGTTTTGATCAAGCTAGAACATGCGGATAAGAAGCTTAATGAATATTTAAAAGCATTCGAAAAAAAAGGAAATAATTATGCGGCTTGTCGGGCTTATAGTTTGAATGTTGTTAAGCATAAATATCTATTAAATTACTTTTTAGAGAAAAATTTGCGTAAGGCAACTAAACCATTTTTAAAAGCTTTTTTGAGTTTAGTTGTCGGGGATTTGTGGCAAAGGCATTTAGAAAATCGCCTTGAAACAATGGCACCATTAATAAACGGCTGGGTGGAGCGTTCAAAAGTCGTTTTTTCAAAGCCAGAAGTTAAATTTATCAATGCAGTTTTGCGAAAGTTGCCTTCTTTTTTTGAAGAAGCCCAGGATTTACCTTTGTCGATTCGTTACAACATGCCTGTTTGGTTGATTGAACGGTATCAGGCCTTTTATGGAGAAGCAAATACGCAACGGTATTTAGAGTGGAACCAAACACCTGCACGCGTTTATGTAAGAACCTTGCAACCATTTGAAGGCTTAATCCCTGCGCAATGGCCGCAATTTTATCGTGTGGAAAATGCAGAGATTTGGCCGAAAGTTTTTGCACAAGTCCAGCAAGGCAATGCGTATATTCAAGACCCTATGACACGCATTCCTATTGAACAACTTGAATTGAGAGAGGGGTTGCAGGTATTGGATCTGTGTGCGGCACCTGGTGGAAAAACCATTCAAATTGCACAAATTTTAAAACGAACAGGGTGTATTGTTTCAGTTGATCTTCCAGAACATATGAAGCGATTTTTGGAAAATATTCGTACGTATCCGCAAGTTCATTGGTTGGCAAAAGACGTCCTAGAATTAACTCAAAGTGATTTTGAGGCTCAAAAGCTTCCGGTTGTATATGATCGTGTTCTCATTGATGTTCCATGCTCCAATACTGGTGTTATTCAAAGAAAGCCAGATGTTATTCATCGCCTGACGCCTAAAGACTTTTCTTTTTTGCCGGAACTTCAACTCAAGCTGTTAACACAAGCAAGTACATTTGTAAAACCACAAGGTTTGCTTGTTTATAGTACGTGTTCAATAGATCCTGAGGAAAATGAACATCTTATTGCCAGTTTTTTAAAGAAAAATCCAAAATTCAGTCTGCAAAAATCTCAAATCAGTCTTCCTTGGGCGGTGCAACATGATGGTGGTGCGTCTTTTAGTTTAAGGCGTGAATGAAGTTCATTTTAGTGAGTTGCTTTAAAAGTGGCTGGACCTTCACGTCCGGCAGTTTTAACGTAGCATTGGGAGATGGGATCACGAACGTATTTGGTAAATCCGTGCTGCTCAATATTTTTGTCCGAAAGAAGTTTTTTCGTGTGTCCTTCCGAATAGCCTTTGGAAAGATTTGGAGCTGTATAAATACGTTCTAGTTTGTAACCTGTTTTGGGATCCGTCTCTAAAGTTTCCTTGTAGCTATGCTGAACTTCAATGACAGGACAATCTTTTCGAGCCGTTTC
>CAZIZB010000189.1:0-1781 GCA_964543635.1 uncultured Opitutales bacterium
TCTGTAATATGATTTTCGCAAGATTCGAGTGTTTGGCGCAATAATTCGACTTGCGATTGGGTTTCAATTGTTTCAAAACGTTTGTAAGGAAGAAGTTTCTTAATCAGAGGTTCAAAAACTTGTTTAAGTGTTTGATTTTGACCAAATTCCATGAGGTTTTCCACTAATTGTTCTACAAAGAGATCCACTTGTTCTACGGGCAACCATTGTGGAACGGCTTCCAAGACAAATGTATCTTCTGCAGTAGCTTGCAAACGACACAGCTTTCTTCGATGTAAATGATCGATAGATTCATTTAGGCAAGCTGCCTGCAAGCGATCTAGCTTAAAGGTATGTGGGAACAGCAAGGTTTGCAAATTCTCTAAACTGCCTGTTTTTAGAGTTTTAAGGATACCGTCATACCAAATACGCATTTGGGCACCTTTACAATTGAGTACAAGTAGGCTACTTTTTTCGTCAAATAAGGCGTAAGTATTTTGCCAAAGCCCAAAGAATTTCAATTGGATTTTTACAGATTGATTGGCAATTGTATCAGGTGTTTGGGGTGTAAAACTAAAAGGTGATTTTGAAGGTATGAAAGAGGCTTGTGGGCTTGCTTGCTTGAAATGAGTAGAAAAGCCGCCGAGCGCTTTAGATTGCTTACAAACCCAATTATCTAAATTTTTAAAATCGTCTTTAGGATTCGTATAAGTAGGATAAGATATGGGTTGCGAAAACGATTGGATAGATGCAATTGGATTATTTCCTACAGCTTTTTGCAAACATTTTTGGAGTGCTTCTCCAAATACTTGTCGCAATTTGAGCTCATGTTTAAAACGTACCTCGCGCTTTGTTGGATGTACATTGATATCTACTTCATTTTCTGGAAGTTCCAAAAAGATAAAAACCGAAGGATGGGTTTTAGGGGGTAAATAGGATCGATAACATTCTCGTAAAGTTGATAAGAAGAATGTACTTGCGATGGGACGTTTATTTAAAAAAACATGGATATCTTGACTACTTGCATATCCAATTCCCGGCGGACAAATAAGCCCCGTAAAGGTTATGTTTTCTTGCGTATAATTCAAGGATAACCAATTTTTACAAGCTCTTTTCGGCCAAAGTTCATCAATACGCGCTTCCAATTGTTGACAGCTTGGAGATGAAAAAATAAGCCGTTCTTCTTGCTTTAGCGTAAAATGGACGTGAGGATAGGCCAATGCGTACAAGCGTACTTGATTTACAATATGCGCACTTTCAGTGGCTTCCGACTTGAGGAATTTACGACGAACCGGAATGTTGTAAAAAAGTTGTTCGATGGTAAAACTTGTTCCAATGGGGCATGCACAAGGTTTTTTTTGAACAATTTGTCCAGCTTCACTTTCAATTTCAATCCCTAAGTCCTGATCTTTAGCGCGCGTACATAGATGAATTTTAGACACACTTGCAATCGATGGCAAAGCTTCTCCACGAAATCCAAATGAATGGAGCGATTGTAAATCTTCTATATGTAGCAATTTGCTGGTTGCATGGCGCTTAAAACAAAGTTCTGCATCAGCTGCATCCATACCACGGCCATTATCACTTACGCGTATAAAAGAAGTTCCTCCTGAACGAAATTGAATATCAATCCGTATCGCACCTGCATCTAAACTATTTTCTAATAACTCTTTGACAACATTCGCGGGTCGCTCAATTACTTCGCCTGCAGCAATCTGATTCGCAACCTTTTCTGGAAGAACAACAATCTTCGCTACCATACTTCCTAGACAATAGCTTTTTACAAGAAATGCAAATAAAAT
>CAZIZB010000190.1:0-1763 GCA_964543635.1 uncultured Opitutales bacterium
CACTTAAACAATTAGTTCGTGATTTACAATTTTTATTAGAAACTTGGCAAAATATTCAAGCGCGCGTTGACAGTGCAAAAAATCCTTGTTTGGTATATCACGAGCCTAGTTTAATTGAACGAACAGTTCGCGACTTTCTTACGGAAGATGTAGATCGTATTTTAGTAGATAATGAGGCTGATTATAATCATATTTTAGATTTGGTTAAACGGATTGCACCTCATGTTCAAAATAAGGTAATGCATTTTAAGGATTCTATTCCGATCTTTGATCGCTATAACATTGAGGCACAAATCGAACAAATGTTTTCTTGCCGAGTTCCATTACCTTCTGGTGGAGAAATTGTTATTCAAGAAACAGAGGCGTTGACGTCAATTGATGTTAATACGTCTTCGCATAAGGGGGTTGATGATGAGGCTTCACATTTTATTTTTCAGGCCAATTTAGAAGCTGCTCGAGAGGTTGCTCGCCAAGTACGTTTACGTAACATTGGTGGCTTAATTATTGTAGATTTTGTAGACATGAAGTTAGCCAAAAGTCGGCGTTTGTTACATCAATTCATGCAACAAGAATTTAGTCGAGATAAAGCCCGTTCGCATGTATTACCGATTTCTCAGTTGGGAATTATGCAAATTACGCGACAAAGGCATAAAGAAAGCGTTCTAAGTCAGTTATATTCACATTGTCCTTATTGTGGTGGAGAAGGTGTTATCAAATCTCCATGGAATTTGGCAATGCGTATGCAGCGAGAAATCCTTACAAAAGTTTTTTGTGCAAAAGATCAGGCACTTACCTTTAAAGTTTTGTTAAATCCACATTTAAAAGATTATATTATTACGCATTGTCGAAAAGATTTTAATGCTTTAGAAGCAGATTTTAAAGTAAAGTTAGAATTTAAAGATGACAGTAATTTACACATTGAGAACTTTAAAATTGTGCGTGCATGATACATCCTACGGCTATTATTGATGCAAGTGTTTCGATTCCACAAAATTGCCAAATAGGATCTTTTTGTGTTGTCGAAGCAGGTGTACGTTTAGCAGAGGGTATTTGTTTAGATGCGCATGTAGTTCTCAAAAAAGGTACGATTCTTCAAAATAACGTACATGTACATGCAGGCGCTATTATAGGGGATGATCCCCAAATCAGCGGGAAATCTTTTAATTTTGAAAGTGGTGTATATATTGGAGAATGTACTGAAATTCGAGAAGGTGTTACCATACATCGTGCTTCTGAAGCAGGTCAAATGACAAAAGTAGGATCGCATTGCCTTCTTATGGCCTTTTCGCATGTTGGGCATGATACAATTGTCGGCAATCATTGTATTATTGTTAATAATGTTCTCTTAGCTGGTTGTGTAACCTTGCAAGATTATGTTTTCATGAGCGGTGGGTCTATGGTTCACCAATTTGTACATATCGGAGAAAGTGCTTTTGTATCGGGTAATTCAGAAGTTACATGCCATATTCCACCTTTTGTGACGGTTTTAGAAAGAAATCGCGTATCCAACTTAAATATAGTCGGATTAAAACGTAGAGGTTTTACATCTCCGGAAATGACCGATATAAAAACGCTTTATCGGGAAATCTATGATGGTGTAAGTTTATCCTTTAAGAAAAAAGCTCAAAAAGCCTTAGAGGAAGAGCGTTATCAAACGGACAAAGGAAAACAATTTCTACAATTTTTTTTGGATCCAAAACCAGAACGCGGTTTTGTATATCCTTCCATTTAAGTAACTAAAATACATTAATTCTTACACGTAT
>CAZIZB010000191.1:0-1753 GCA_964543635.1 uncultured Opitutales bacterium
AAAAAGAACTTGCAAGGAGTTTGGAAGTTTTACATTGTAAAGACATGAATACTGTTGAAGGACAAGGTGAAGCGTTGAAGCGATTACGCCATTCAGCTGCCCATATTCTAGGAGCTGCAGTTTTGCGTTTGTTTCCAAGTGCTAAATACGATATTGGTCCGTCTATTGAAAACGGATTTTATTATGATTTTGATTTGCCGCGAACTTTGACAGCGAAAGATTTAGAAGCTATCGAAGCAGAAATGCGGAAGATTATTGCTGAAAACTTTCCTTTTGAGCGTTTAGAAGTTTCGCGTGCAGAGGCTCAAAAACAAATGGAGACTTTAGGTCAAACTTATAAGCTAGAACGTTTGGCAGATATTCCTGAAGGTGAAATTGTTTCCTTATATCGCAATGGAGAGTTTTTAGATTTGTGTCGAGGGCCTCATGTGGCGAATACTGGCGATGTAAAAGCTATAAAATTGTTGAGTATTGCCGCCTGTTATTATCGCGGAGATGAACGCAATCAGCAATTACAACGTATTTATGGAACAGCCTTCTTTTCCGAAGCAGACTTGGAGAATTATCTTAAACAACTCGAACTTGCCAAAGAACGTGATCATCGCAAGCTTGGAGTTAAGTTAAATCTGTTCACTATTGATAATTTGGTGGGGCAAGGTCTTGTTTTGTGGACTCCTAAAGGTACGATTTTGCGTAGAAATTTGCAGTCTTTTCTTGAAAAAGAGCTTGAAAAACAAGGATATGTTCAGGTAATGACCCCCCATATTGGGAAGCTGGATTTGTTTAAGGTTTCCGGTCATTATCCGTATTACAAAGACTCGCAATTTGCGCCTATTTGGGAACGCGATAGTTGGAACAAAGCGCTTGAAAGCTCAGAATCTTGTGAGGCGTTTCGTCAACACCTAGAAGAACAAGTAGATGTTGAAGGTTTTCTTTTGAAGCCGATGAATTGTCCCATGCACGTTCGTTTATATGCTTCTCAACCACATTCTTACCGTGACTTGCCAGTTCGAATGGCTGAGTTTGGTACCGTTTACCGCTGGGAGCAATCAGGTGAATTAGGTGGCTTAACACGTGTACGTGGTTTTACACAAGATGATGCCCATATTTTCTGTACAGAAGATCAGCTAGAGGATGAATTAGTCGGTTGTTTAAAGCTTATTAATGTTATCTTTACAACTCTGGGTATGAGTGATTATCGAGTTCGTATTTCTTTGAGAGATCCGGAGTCGGATAAGTATATTGGTTCAGATGATTTGTGGGAAAAAGCCGAAAACGGTCTTCGTAAGGCCGCACAGCATTTAGATAAGCCCGCTGTTGAAGCGAAGGGGGAAGCTGCTTTTTACGGTCCGAAATTAGACTTTATTGTTCGTGATGTTTTGGGACGTGAATGGCAGTTGGGAACTATCCAGGTAGACTATAATTTACCAACTCGCTTCAAAATTAGTTACGTGGGCTCGGATAATCAAGCGCATACACCGATTATGATCCATCGTGCGCCTTTTGGTTCTATGGAGCGTTTTTGTGGCTTGTTGATCGAACATTTTGGTGGCGATTTCCCATTGTGGCTTTCACCTGAACAAGTTCGCATTTTGCCTATCAATGATAGCTTGATTCCTTATGCAGACGAAATCTGTGCGCAGCTAAAAGCTTTGCAAATTCGTTGTACCGTAGATGATCATTCAGAGAAATTAGGAGCCAAAATCCGCCAAGCTGAAAGCGATAAAGTGCCTTATGTCTTTGTTGTCGGAGA
>CAZIZB010000192.1:0-1736 GCA_964543635.1 uncultured Opitutales bacterium
GAGCAAATACAGCCGCTTTTGGATTTTATGATGGTTCTGATGGTTTGCTGTAGCCGAATTCTTGGGTTTTGTTCCATATCTATTTTCTTTTCTTCGCAGTATTTAACAGGAACCGTTAGACGTGCGATCATTCTTGCCTTGTCTCTGCTTGTTTTACCTAAGTTTTATGCAGATGCTTACACCTTACTTTATAAAGATCAGCTTATTTTTTTTGGATTTGCTTTAAAAGAGGTTTTATTGGGAATTATTATCGGTTGGTTGACCAATTTTATTTTTTATGCCGCACAATGTGTCGGGTTTCTTATTGATAGTCAACGAGGAGCTTCCATGGCGAGTATGTTTGATCCCTTATCGAATTCACAAACAAGCCCTTTGGGTGATTTTCTTATAAAATTTGTTATGATCATTTCTTTTATTTGTGGAGCTTTTCTAGGAATTATGGAATTGCTCTATGTTAGTTTTGAGCAAATACCTATATTTTCAAATATCAATCTTTTTCCATCTTGGGGTACCCTGTTCTTTAACGTTCAAATGGGTACGCAACTGTTTGAGAAAATCTTACTCTTAGGGGGGCCTGTTTTCTTTCTTTTATTTTTGGCAGAATTTGGTTTGGGATTAATTACGCGTTTTGCACCTCAATTGAATGTGTTTTTCCTTGCAATGCCTGTTAAAAGTGAACTCGCAATGTTTTTCTTTATTTTATACTTATCGTATTTGGCGCGCTATTTTTGTTTTACCTTTAATGACCATATGTTAGCTGACAAATTTATTAAACTTTTGTTATAGCAAATGAGTGAGAAAACCGAACAACCTACACCTAAAAAGATTCGCGATGCGCGTAAAAAAGGACAAGTTGCCAATAGCAAGGACGTTACTTCAACGGCATTATTGATCATTATTTTTACATATTTTGGTTTGCGGCGCGAATATCTAATCGACACCATAATGGAACTAATCGTTGCACCTACACGTTTTTTCAAGGAACCCTTTGAAGAAGCCTGGTTTGAAGTTTTTTGTGTAGGTTTGATGGCATGTGTAAAAGTGGTATTGCCACTTGTGTTACTCGTTTTTTGCACGGCAGTTATGGCAAATGTTTTGCAAATTGGTTTATTGCTTTCTGGAGAATCCTTAAAGCCGGATCTCAATAAATTAAATCCTATGTCAAAAGTAAAACAGATTTTTTCAATAAAAAACTTGATTGAATTTCTAAAATCTGCGGCAAAAATTATTTTTTTAGGGATTTTACTTTATTTTGTTATTCGTAATACAATTGATCCTTTAATTAAAATTCCTTTTACACGCGTTAAAGATTTTATAACCATTTTACCAGGTATTATGAAAACCTTTGCGATGAATGTAGGCTTTGCTTATGTCGTTGTCGCATTTTTAGATTTCATTTTTCAGCGTCATAATCACATGAAGCAGCTTATGATGACTAAAGATGAAGTAAAACGTGAATATAAGGAGTCTGAAGGTGATCCACAGATTAAAGGTAAGCGTAAACAATTTCATCGTGAGTTACTTCAAGGAGGGCCGGCTCAAAAAACGAAAAAAGCTTCAGCTCTTGTTGTAAATCCCACGCACTATGCGATAGCGCTTTATTACAATGAAATTATAACGCCTTTGCCGATTGTTTTAGCAAAAGGAATTGATTTCCAGGCGCAAATCATGAAAAAAGTTGCACGTGAATTTAACGTGCCTATTATGGAAAACGTTCCTTTGGCTCATGCTTTATA
>CAZIZB010000193.1:0-1736 GCA_964543635.1 uncultured Opitutales bacterium
AAACCGACTAAAAATCTCATATCTCTAACTATAACAGATAATTTTTTTTATTCAATTCTTAACATGAAATCTTTTATGTTTATCTGTAAATTCCACATTAGCATAAACAAACTTTTCTTAATAATAGACATCCTGCAAAAGTCCAAAGTGTAAAAATTTTTATGGGAAATTGTTTATGGGCAATTTTAAAAAAGTCAGTAAATTCCAGGAAAAATCTGATTTTGGCTTTTCCAAAATTTCCCACTATAGCTCCACTTCATCCTTGTTTCCGACTTTTGCAGGAGGTTTAATATAAAGCTTTTATAAAGGAGGGTCAAGTTTATGTTTAAAAAATTGTATGTATCGTTATTTTGTATTAGCTTAAGCTGTTACGGTATGCAGGTTTTTCATTCTTGGAAGAAGAAATTGGAGGTGATTCAATAAAAAATTTAACTCCTGACAGTTTCATTATTTGTATCTCGCATATGCCAGGGCTGGCTTTCAAAAAGGCTTATGGGAAATAGGCTATGTCTGAGAAGAAACACTTCGAAGCGCAATATAAGCTATTCCTTATAGGACTTGTTTTAGATTGCTACAAGAAATCTAGTTCCTCGGATATGTTTGGAGCGATTGTTACACAGTTGCAAAGTTTTCATGCAGAAAATTTGGAAACAACTTTAACTTCCGAAGAAAAAAATATTTTGAAACGTTAGTAGAGGAAGTTGCTAGGCTGTTTACCCAAGAGCCAGCATGATGCGCATTCCATATAAAACCAGTCTGCTATTTACAATTTAATGGATGGGCACTAAGAAAACTTAGTCAATTATCTTTTCTTAGTAAATTTTGCTAAGAAAACTTAATTTACCAAACAAAGCCAAAATTCATCTGGCCATATCCTTGCAAAGAGCGTAATAAGCGCAGATTCTTTTCGATGGAGCGTTGCAGATGCGTTTCGTAACGAATGACCTTGTCGGTGTTTTCGGTCGAGGGTAGTTGGGCTACAGATTCGTAAATGGAACGTTTATGATCGAATTCTTGGAGGTTATTTTTGTAATAATTAGGCATATTGCTACCCGAGCGTAGTTTGTTTTTAATACGATCTAATAAATCCTGCTTAAATGTTTCAATTTCAATATCATTTTGTTCGCAAAAATCACGCAGATTTTCGCATTCATGCAAGTAATCAATCTCTACTTTCTCATAAATTTCCGGAAAACGCTGTTTCACGCTTTGAATTACTTCAAATAACAGTTCATAAATTTCACCCGAAATTTCCGATAAACTATTAAGAGCACCCTTATTTATCAAATTTTTGAGTTGATTCAAATTTTCCAACTCAGACTTGTAGCTTTCAAGATGACCGACAAGTACTTCTCGCCTACTCAAGTCTACCGGCGAACCCGACGCATCAAGATTCAATGTTTCCAATTGCGTTGCTCCTTGTTCAAATGCAAGCATTTTCCGTAATCGCCAAATATCAACTGAGATTTTCTCGCACAAAACGCACTGCATCGCATCCTTCGGCATCAAACTTTCAAACACACCCAACCTAAGCACTTCGTAATCACGTGCTTCTTCGTCGGAAATGTTCTTCAAGTATTCCTTCGCAAAAATCCCATGTTTTACAGCATTTAAAGCCGATTTTGATTTTCCAAATGTCGTCTTTGGTCCTGTTGATAATTGCGCATTTCTTCGATTCGCTGATATTTTCTGCAAAGATAATGTTCCCATATATCCATTATCTCTCCATTGAGTGG
>CAZIZB010000194.1:0-1733 GCA_964543635.1 uncultured Opitutales bacterium
TCAATGGCATCAATTGCAAAAACACGAGGCATAAGCCTAAAATCGTATTATTACGTATCTGCAAATCACGTATACTAGGCCGCTTCTTGACTTGCTTTTCTTCGGCTCGACGCATTTTTTCTAATTCTTCTTTCGAAAATACTTTCTGCCGGCCGCCAAGAAAGTAAAAGAAGAATATTGTTATGATATTCGCAAAAAATCCAGGGAATAAACCATCGATCTTGGTTATTGGTTTGATACTTAGATTCCATAAAATAAAAGTTGACAACCCTATCGTTGCGCTTGTCATAAGTCCTTTAACTGAAACTTTCATATTAAAAAGAAGAAAGTACAAAGGGAATAACATAGCAGAAAACCAAAGTGTACGACCGATGATTCTTGCTTCGAATAATCCAATTCGCAAGGTAGCAAAAAGTACCGCACCAATTCCTATAAAAAGTGAAGCCTTACGAGCCCACTTAAGTTTTTCAGCTTCTGATACATCTCTATTTTTTATACAATTACAATACGGAAGTATAACATCATTGATCAACATAATGCTTCCACTATTTAAAGCAGAGTCTGCCGTAGACATCAAAACTGCTAAAATTCCTATAACAGCCATACCAAAAATACCAACTGGTAGATAATTATTAATTAGAGTGAGTAAGGCTTCATCTCCATGTTTTAATCCTGGGATCAAAACTTTAGCTGTTAAACCTAAAAGAATAGTCATAATTGCTACAAATAAATAAATTAAGCAGGTATTATGATAAGCTTTTTTACCTTGAGTATGATTTTTTACCATCAATAAGCGTTGTATATGAATAGGAGAAAGTCCTGGCAAAAAAAAGGCCAACATTAAAAAAAAGTAACGCCTTAAATTTTCTCCTGTAATCGTTGTATATGAATGAGGCAACTGATCGATTACTGAATAGAACCCCCCTGTTTTTTTTAAAACAATGATCAGAAGAATAGGAATGGCCAAAATAAGAACCATAAATTGCAAAATATCAGTAAATGTAACAGCTTTAACTCCCCCTCGTCCTGTGTAAAAAAGTATAATGATGGCAACAATTAGAAGACTGGTCATATAAGATAAATTTGTTAAAACGGTAATAACTGTACCAATAGCTATAAATTGCAATCCAACACTGAGTATTTCATAAAAAAATCCTACAACACCAACTAATACTTTCCCATGTGTTCCATAGGCTTTATAAAACATGTCTCCAACTGAACAACAGCCATAATAATTTGCAAACCGATGAGCTATAAATGTTCCTATAATAATGTAAGCAACAGGTATACCCATTTGAGCTAAAAATTGAGTTACTCCAATTTCATAGGCTTTACCGACTCCACCCATTGTTAAACTTCCACCAATAACTGTAGCCGCAACCGTACAAAAAATAGCAAAATCAGAAAATTTCCTATTACCGATCGCATAATCACTAAAAGTTTTTATCTTTTTTCCGGAGCTAAAACCTATATAAAGCGTTGCAATAAGAAAAGCTACGATGATTGAAATATCGACAATATGCATGACTTTTTATTAGTTGGATTTTAATAAAATGTCCAGCTTTTGATTAAACTTTTTATTAAAAATGATGCGAGAAGTATTAGCAGCTTCGTAAAAACAAATAAGATCTTTTTCCTTTTAAAGGTTGCATTTCAAGATTGCACTTACACGTGCTACCAAAAATGACTTGTCAAAACAGATTGTTTATGTTTTTATGAAATCTATGAAACGT
>CAZIZB010000195.1:0-1722 GCA_964543635.1 uncultured Opitutales bacterium
AAGTTAAGCGAAAATAAGGTTAAAGAAAAAAACAAGCAAGGAAACAAAAGTAACCAGGGACATGTTTCCATTTGGCGTGCGCCTTCTAAGATAAGGACACCCCAAGAACTCATAGGAGGCTGTACGCCAAGACCTAAGAAACTTACAAAGGCTTCTTCCAATATAATATTAGGTAATAACAAAGTTCCGTACACCAGTAAAATACTAACTAAATTCGGGAAAATGTGCTTACACCAAACTCCAAAAGCCGATTGTCCCATACTTTGCGAACATTGCACAAATGTACTTAGCTTCAAATTCATAACTTGAGCACGCACCATTCGAGCCATCGTTAACCACTTAAAACAGCCCATTGTTAAAATAAGTAAAAACAAATGTCGCCCTCCCAATGACATCACTAAAATAATTAAAAGCGTAAAAGGCAATGGGTAAAGGATATCAATAATACGCATCATAACACGATCAATAGTACCTCCCATAAGCCCCGCTAAACTTCCATAAACAAGCCCTATGACAATGGCTATTGCACTCGCTAAAAAACCAATGATAATAGAAATACGTCCACCATACAATAAACGTGCTAACAAATCTCTTCCAAGAGCATCTGTACCAAGAATATGCTCACTAGAGGGTACTTGTGCCCCTAAAAGGAGATTTTGCGTTCTATAATCTTGATGGTAAAAAAAAGGCCCTACAAAGCAAACGATTCCAATAAACAACAAAATTCCTAAATAAAAATAAAGCCAAGGATTTTTCCTTAAATCTTTAACAAAACCTCTCATTTATTTATCCTTTGCTTAGGATTACAATAAAATAAACCTATATCTACTAAGAGATTAAACAGAAGAATAAGTACAGCAAAATAAAGTACCGTTCCTAAAAGCAAAGAAACATCTCGTTGTCCAATTGCTGAGATAAATAAAGAACCTGCACCTGGAATTTGAAAAAGAGATTCAATAACCAACGAACCACTCATAATAGCAGCAGCAGCAGGTCCTAAATAAGTTAATACAGGTCCAAGCGCATTTTTTAAAACATGACACAGTAAAAGCCTAATCTCCCCTACCCCTTTAGCGCGAGCTGTTCGAATAAAATCTTGTGCGAGTGTATCTAAGCAAGCCGTACGCATCAATCGAGCAATATAACCTGAATACATACACGTTAAGGTAAGTGAAGGTAAAATACGATCACTCCAATGATCCCAACCCACCGCTTGAAACCATTCCCATTTTAGTGCAAAAATCCACAAAAGAATAGGCCCTAAAACAAATGTAGGTAAGCTAAGTCCCAGCAAACATCCGCTCATTAAAATCCTATCTAGCCACGAATTATGAAAAGCTGCAGCCAACAAACCACAACTTCCTCCAATCATCACTGCAATTAAAATAGCCCAAAAACCTAATTCAATACTAACCGGTATATGTTCCTTCAATAATTGGTTAACCGAACAACCTGGATACCGCATCGAAGGTCCAAAATTACCTTGCAACAAATGTGAACAATAATGAACATACTGCTTACCTAACGGCATATCGTAGCCGTAAAATTTTGCTAGTGCTTCTTCGGTCTCTTTTGCCACCCCATGCTCACAGTCAAATGGCCCTCCTGGCACAAAACGCACCAGAAAAAATGTAAGCGTCATTAAGCAAAAGAGTACAATAAGCGCATCTAAAAACCGTTTGCTACATAAACTAAGCATTTATAAAAATAGTGCCGAAATAA
>CAZIZB010000196.1:0-1669 GCA_964543635.1 uncultured Opitutales bacterium
TTATTTAGAAATCGTATCGGCAATACGGGCGATAGCAATAAAGTCTTCCGGTTTTAAGGAAGCACCACCAATCAAACCACCGTCAATATCAGGTTGTGAAAGGAGGTCTTTTGCGTTACTACTTTTTAGCGAACCGCCATACAGAATACGTACTTGAGCGGCAGTTGTTGCATCAAAATTTTCCCGCAACCAATTGCGAATAAATGCATGAACGGCTTGTGCAATTTCTGGTGTTGCTGTTTCTCCGGTTCCAATGGCCCAAATAGGTTCGTAAGCGATTGTTACATTCAACATAGAGTTCGCAGAAACATCTTTTAAGCCAGCTTTTAATTCATTCGCAATGACTTCAAAAGCGCGATCTTGTTTGCGTTCTTCCAAGCTTTCACCGACACATAAAATCGGTTTCAATTCTGCTTGTAATAAAGCGTGAATTTTTTCGTTTATGAAAGCGTCAGATTCGTTAAGTAGTGTTCGGCGTTCACTGTGGCCAACAATAACATAAGAAACCCATTCGGCTAGCATCGATGGAGCGATTTCACCGGTATACGCCCCAGAAGCTTTTGGATAAACATTTTGCGCACCTAAAGCAATTTGTCCATTGTTTGAATGAAAGGCTTCTGTCAAAGCCGTAAAAGGTGGACAAACAAGCAATTCACTTGTTAATTTAGGTTCCAACAAAGGCTTTAATTGTTCAAAAAATGAACGTGTTTCTGAAGCCGTTTTGTTCATTTTCCAATTACCAGCAATTAAAAATCGGCGCATGTTATTTCCCTCCTTTTAAAGCTTCTAAACCGGGTAAAGGTTTGCCTTCAAGCAATTGTAAACTTGCTCCGCCACCTGTACTCAAAAAGGTAATGTCTTGAGCACAACCGCTTTGATGAATGGCTTTAACGCAATCGCCACCTCCAACAATCGTTGTTCCTTCGCAAGCAGCCAATGCTTGAGCAATTTTGTAACTACCTTGAGCCGATGCCTCAATTTCGAAAACACCAACAGGACCATTCCATAAAACCGTTTTAGATTCACGAATAAAGTTTGCGTATAATTCTGCTGTCTTCGGTCCAATGTCAACACCTTCCCAATCTTCATCAATAGAACCCTCAAAAACTTTCAATTCGCCCAAACTTCTTTGTCCAAAATCGAGTTTATCGGTAGCAACTGTATCGATCGGTAATTGCAAATCAACTCCTTTTTCCTTGGCTTTTACCAACAGAGATTGAGCTAAATCCACGTAATCAGGTTCTACCAAGCTTTTACCAACCGTTTTTCCTTGTGCCAATGCAAAGGTGTAAGCCATTGCTCCGCCGATAAGAATGCGATCTGCTTTTTCCAGTAAAGCCTCGATAACACCGATCTTATCACTTACTTTGGAGCCTCCAAGAACAACACAAAAAGGACGTTCTGGGGTATCAATTTTCTGGCCTAAGAATTCCAATTCCTTTTCGATTAAAAATCCGACTCCTTTTTCTGGTACAAAGGTTACCATTCCCGCAGTTGATGCATGAGCACGGTGAGCTGTTCCAAAAGCATCGTTTACATACACATCTGCTAATTGGGCCAATAATTTTGAAAAATCAGCATCGTTAGCTTCTTCTTGGGCATAGTAACGTAAATTTTCAAGTAAAACCACGGAACCTTCGGCCATTTCAGCAATCGAAGCTTCTACATC
>CAZIZB010000197.1:0-1667 GCA_964543635.1 uncultured Opitutales bacterium
AAGTTGTTAAAAAAGAAAATTACTCCGTATTTCAGTTCCAAAAAAGAAGTCGATAGACTTACTTGTAAAGATATTTTTTGGCAAGCACATAAACACTCTCTTATTTCTGAAGAAGAGGTAGAACGTTGGTTAAAATACAGGGATAATCGTAACACTACAGTACATGATTATGGACAGGCTTTTGCTGAAGAAATATTACCTTTAATAAAAGATTTGCTAAAAGACGTAAATCGTTTGAGAATGGTCTTAGAAAATTAATGAAAATGGAAAAAGAAGATTTGAGATCAGAATTGGATATTTCGATTTTAAAGCAAAACATCGAATTACTCAAAGATTGTGCAAGCGACTATAACAAAGTTGAAGATTTATCAATGAAAGCATACATTGCAGATGCTTGTGTAAAACGTTTTGAATACACCGTTGAAACCTCGTGGAAATTGATGAAAAAGTACCTCAAACTCGTGTATGGCAAAACGGATAAAGAACTAACCATGAACACTATTTTTAGGCTTATGGAAGGTTATGGTTTTATCAAATCTTGGGAAGATTGGCGTAATTACTATGAGCGGCGCAATGATACAAGCCATGAATATAACGCCAACAAAGCCAAACGTTTACTGCTTCAGGCAGACAAATTAACGGCTGATTGCGAGTTTTTATACCAGCAACTAAAACAAGCCTTAAGACAATAAAATGATTGTCGGAATTACAGAACAAGAACAAAAACTTATCAAGCAAATCCTCAGTACGTATAAACAGGATTATGTATTTTATTATTATGGTTCAAGAGTCAAAGGTGGTTTTGAAAAAACGTCCGATTTGGATGTATTTATAAAAGGTAAACATGAAATGCCCTTGTCGGTATTAACACAGTTAAAAGAAGCTTTTGATGTGAGTTCTTTGCCTTTTGTGGTTAATTTTTCGGATTATCATACCATTTCAGAAACATTTTTTAATTTAATAAAGAAGGATTTAGTTCCTGTTTATGATTTATAGACATCTGGCAAAAGTCAAAAATGGTGGTAAAGTAGATTAAAACATACTTATTACGTACAAAAAAGACACACACAAATCACTTGCAGAAGTAACGATCTTAAATATAACATAAACCTAACAATTTATATAAAAAATATTACAAATAACTAATAAAAATGCAATAAAATATTAGGTATAGCTAAAATAAGAATAACATTTTGAGATAGGGCTTGACGGGCGTACATAAAAAATGATTTAATAGGTACATGAATGTGATATCGGCAACAACATTTAGGACCCATTTGTTTAATGTCATTAATAATTACGAAAAAAATCCTGTAGAAATTAAACATAAAAATAAATCTTTTATGTTGATTCCTACGATGGATTATATTCGTTATCGAATGATTATTAATTCGGAACAGATTAGCCGATCCACACAAGAAGAAATAAAAACCTATCGCGATGAAGGACGAAAATATTAAAGCGGTTGTCGATTGTTCTTATTTAATGGAGGCCTTTGAAGCGCCAAAGTCTGAAAAATTTAACTGGCTGTTTGATTCTCAAAATAGAGATAGCTTTTGTTTTGTATTACCGAGCCTTTTACATTACGAAGTAGGCAATGTTCTGTTAAATAAGTGCAAAAAAGGTGTTTTTGAAGCGGTTTCTGCAAAGGAAAGTCTATCGTTTTT
>CAZIZB010000198.1:0-1664 GCA_964543635.1 uncultured Opitutales bacterium
TCTCTATCGATTGTTGATTGAAATCAGACGATTGGATAATGCTGGTATAAATGGGATTTGTGAGGATGGAATACCGAATATTGTAGATAGAAATGACTTGCGTAGTGTAGAAATTAAACACACAAACGATGGTTTTTCTTTTGATGGTGATATAGAATTTGATCCCAACGATACAGCAATTAATACAATGTTTTTTAACCAAAGAACAAATGAAGTTTACACAACAGACGATCCGCAACTTGATACTTTAGATATAGGATTGTTTCATGAAATGCTTCATTGGTATCATTCCTTAAGGCATCTCAATCGTTATAATGAAAGTGCATCAGAAGATCCTGCTGATTATAGATACTTATTAAGGAGTTATTATGGCAATTTGAGCGAATTATACACCTGGAGATCTATTGATGATGAAGAATTAAGAACGATATTAGGGGCTCCTAATTATACAGATATCAATCAACAAGCATTTATAAATTTAGGTGCATTTTTAAACGTATTACCTATAAATGGGATTTTTGTTATGCCGGGAAGGTTCCTGCCTATTGAAGGTTTATTTCTTAATGGTGATGATTTATCGGAAAATGCATATCGGCTTTCAAAAAATCAGCACGGACGAATTTGCCATATGCGTTTTGGACATGGTGCCAACATTAATGCATGTCCTTTGCAAAATCGTTTTCTTTTGGCAAATCTTGTAGCAAAAACTTGTTATTCTGATATAATGGGTATTCCAATAAACCTTATTATTTGGGATATTGGAAATGGTGCAACACAATAGTACTTGACTTTAATAAAAAATAATCTCAACGTTAAAATCATGAAAAAAATATTAAGCATTATTAGCTCTTGTTTCATTACAACAGCTATTTGTTGTGGAGACGGGGTACATGTCGTAAGTCGTTTAGCTCAGAAAGTTAACAATGAAAAGAGGCTTTTAAAGCAAAAAGGCATATCTGATGAATCTGTTGCTCTTTTTAAAGAAAATATGGGCAAAATCTTGAAACATGTGTTAAGTTCTTTCGAAAAAGGATCTATTGATAAAAGATCAAAATTAAGATTAGTGTCAAATATACAGTCCGACATCGATTTAATAGAAAGGATTTTGAGATATGAAGTCTTCCCAACGGAAGAAGATGCAAAAGAGTTAAGAGCTTGGGCAAATAGTAGTACTTTTTGGGCAGAGGTGATTATCCCTGAAATGAATAAACAAATTGAACAGCGTTTTAAATTCAATAAATCCTTTTAAAATTTTGGTTAATATTTCAGAATGAATTGAAATTTACTAGTAAAAACTGAATTCATTTAATCAAGCTCCACAAATTTATGTGGAGTTTTGTGTTTTGCCATTCTTGACAATTTTCAAAACAATAGAGTTCCTGCAAAAGTGAGAGGACAAGAAATACTTAAAAGGTTCGATAGCTGTGCTTGAGTTATTTAGCAAAAGAAAGGTTATAAATCCCGGTTAGCTCTTTTTTATCCTCAGACTTTTGCAGGACGTCTATTGTTTTGTTAGTCTTAATTATTTTACCTAATTATTCTAGAATCCCAGCTTCGAGCCATTTAGCGGCATTAAATTGTGAAGAGGTGGATAAAATCTGACGAATGATAGATGCACCTTCTTGAAAGATTTGACGAGCTTTTTCAGGATGTTGAAGATACGA
>CAZIZB010000199.1:0-1657 GCA_964543635.1 uncultured Opitutales bacterium
TAAGGTCGCCATCGGCGACCGTAGGACCACGGGTTCTACCCGTGGGTTTCTATTTGATTGTTATTTTAAAAATTGTCGTAAATGGCAAACATAAAAAACTCCACAAGTTTCTGTGGAGTTTGATTAGAATGAAAAAGTTTTACTCTTTTAAAAAATTTTTCAATAACACAGAATATCGGTAATCACAATTAGCCCAATCCTTTAATACATTTTTATTTTCTTCTGTTTTATTTGAAAAGTAAACTAAGCAATCTTTCATAAAAGAAAAATCTGTTTCCAGACGACCTAAAAGTCTATCTATTTTAGAAATATCCTTTGTTGAAATATTTTTTTGTTCACTTTTAGATTTTATTTTTTCGTACGAATCTTCAAAATTTCGAATTGCTTTTTCCAAAATGCTTGCATCTAAATTTTCTTTAGATAAACATGAAAATGCACTTCGAGCTTTTTCTTCTTCTTTTTTTATACTAGCCGGAATGTCGGCATTTAATTCTAATGTTGTCAACACTAGTAAGCAGATTTTATTAATTATTTTCATGATTTAGTATTTATTTTAAGTAAAAAGTAAATGTCAAATTTATTTTTATTTAATTGCTTCTCCTTGTACTAGAGCCCAATTTTGCACATTATTTCCTGTAATTTGTCTGTAACATTCTAATACAACTTGATGTGCTAATTGAAAACGATTTGGAAGTACAGCATAACTTACAGGTTCAATTGCTGTTGTAACATGACCAAAACGCATATGGTGTAAATTACCATTTTGACTTTTTGAAGCTCTATAAAGATTTTCCGATAAATCATCTCCGTTTAAAAATTTTTCATTATTAGGAATATATTGGTTAACACCATGTAACATTACCTCAATATCGCTTGGTTGATTTCTAGCTAACAAAAATGCATTACGTGGTATTAACCCCAGGTAAGCAATTCCTGGCAAAGTTAAAGCAGAAACACCTAAAATGGTTGCGATTTCTTCTGCATCAACATCGCCACCCCACACAGATAATTCATTTACATTACCATAATAAAAACGTAAAGGATATTTGAACACAAGAGGATCATCAGAATCCAATTCATTAAAGCGGTATGAATTACGCAAATAATGCAACCAATGAAGCATTTCATGAAATAATGCAATATCGCAATCACGATTGTCTTCTTCTGTAGTTACTTTTGTAACAGTAGCATCTGTACTTAAGACACTTGTTTGAATGTTAGCATCTGTATCAAATTCAATACAATGCCCTCTTCCATAGAAACAACATCCATCATTTGAATACTTAATTTTTAAGCTTCGACAATTATTTCTATTTGTTAAATTATATCTTCTAGGCAAAACAACATCATCTCCACAACACCCATTTATAGCACTATCATCCACTCTTCTAATTTCAATGAGTAATCGATAGAGAAGGACACGTCCTACCGGATCTGCTGCAATAGTCCGAAATGCTTGCCAAAAATCCTGTTCGAAATTTACTGGAGTACCAGCAGCATTCACTTGTATAATATGTACAGGCATATTGACATTATCGAATCCCATTTGCACTTCCAATAATCTATCATAAAAACCGCGATGGCTCGCATTTACTGCCATGTTTCCTCCAAAAACCCTTACCCACCAATCAGTTACAGCATCGTTATTAGGACCATT
>CAZIZB010000200.1:0-1621 GCA_964543635.1 uncultured Opitutales bacterium
CAAGTTTGAAAGAAAATGATTCGTGGATTTTAGAGCAACAATTCAGAAAGCGTTTATTTGGTGTGCCTTTAGAGAAATTACCTTCAAAGCTGTTACGTTTTGATGGAGATTTTAGCAAAAAACAAGATTATATGGAACATAATTATTTATATGCCACAAATGCTAAAAACTTATTTGATACGATTGCCTTGCAGCCGAAACGTACTCGACATTATTATGTGCCTTTAGATCAGCATAGTTCGCCGCAAATTTTGTTACATGGAAGTGGTGGACCCGCTTTATTAATAACGACTTTAAAAAGTATTCATCTTCCGAAAAAGGACTTACCGATTTGGATCAATGGTAGTTTTATGAAACATTCTCGCGAATTGTTGCAACCGCTGATTCAAAAAACTCAGGAGGTTTTTAAGGTAAAATAGAGTCATTAAAACCTTGCAAATTTTTAGCAGAAGAGTTGTTATAAGATCATGAGTATACCTGCACAATCGCTTGATTTATTGGATCCAGAAATTGCGGAATTGATTCGCAAGGAAAAATGTCGGCAAGAGAAAGGTTTGGAGTTAATTGCTTCGGAAAATTTTACATTGCCGGGTATTATGGAGGCGGTTGGAAGTATTTTAACGAATAAATATGCCGAAGGTTATCCACAAAAGCGCTATTATGGGGGTTGTGAACACGTCGATGGTGTTGAGCAGTTAGCAATTGATCGCGCAAAAGAAGTTTTTGGTGCAGAGCACGCCAATGTGCAACCGCATTCAGGGACTCAAGCGAATGTGGCCGTTTATTTATCGGTATTAAAACCGGGCGATAAATTGCTTACCATGCAACTCGATTGTGGAGGGCACCTTTCCCATGGTTATTCCCAAAATATCAGTGGCATGCTCTTTAACGTTATCCATTATGGCGTCGATTTAACAACTGGACGTATTGATTATGAGGCTTTAGAAGAAGTTGCTATGCGTGAAAAACCCAACATGATTACTGTTGGAGCATCAGCTTATCCACGCATCATCGATTTTGAACGCATGGGACAAATTGCACAAAAATGTGGCGCTTATTTGTTGGCAGATATTGCCCATATTGCTGGATTAGTTGCAGCCGGTTTGCATCCATCGCCTGTACCTTATGCTGATTTTGTTACCACAACAACCCATAAAACTTTGCGTGGTCCACGTGGTGGTTTGATTTTATGCAAAGAAAAATATGCTAAAGCCGTTAATTCTATTTTGTTTCCAGGGACTCAAGGTGGACCTTTGATGCATGTGATTGCAGGGAAAGCGGTTTGTTTCAAGCAAGCCCTTACAGAAGGATTTAAGGCTTATCAACAGCAAGTGATTGCTAATTCGAAGCGTTTAGCCGAAGCGTTTCAATCTAAAGGTTATACGATTGTTAGCGGGGGAACCGATAATCATTTGTTCCTAGTAGATTTGCGTCCATCACTTCCCGAAATGACAGGAAAGCAAGCCCAAGAGCTTTTGGAGGCTAATAAGATTACTGTTAATCGTAATACCATTCCAGGTGAAACACGTAGTCCCTTCCAAACAAGTGGTTTGCGTATCGGAACAGCCGCTTTAACCTCTCGCGGAATGGGCTTGGCGGAGATGGATCTTATCGCAGATTT
>CAZIZB010000201.1:0-1617 GCA_964543635.1 uncultured Opitutales bacterium
TTTTACTTTACTTCTACACATTGGCCTGACTTTAATGATCAAGAAGTCGATAAGGCTATTGAGAACTATTTACAAAGGACGCGCCGTTTTGGCAATATATGAACACTCTAAAAAAATATTGGATAAGATTAAGTTTTGCACTCTTGTTAGGAGTATTTGCTTGTATGCTTTTGCGTTTTAAGCTTACAAAACCGTCTGTTAATAACGAAATACAGATAAAAGCGCCATTAAAGCATGTTGCCTTTATTATGGATGGAAACGGTCGTTGGGCCAAACAACGGAATTTAGCGCGCACAGAGGGCCATAAAGAAGGTGCAGAACGTGCTTTTGATATTGCTAATAGAATTTTCAACCATTGGAATATTCCTTATATTACCTTGTATGCCTTTTCAACGGAGAATTGGAAGCGTCCACAACAGGAAATTGATGTTATTTTTGAGTTGTTGACCACTTATTTAGAAAAGAAAAAGTCTGTATTTTTAGAAAACAAAATTCGTTTTCAAACTATTGGAAATATCGATGCATTACCGGAAGCTACTCGTAAAGCCATCGCAGATGTAAAGGCTGCTACGGCACATTTTACCGAACATACATTTACGCTAGCTTTGAATTATGGAGCACGTGAGGAAGTTTTAAGAGCGATTAAAGCTTTACCGGCAGATGAGATCAAAGACTTGACTTGGGATACCTTTGCGCAACAACTCTATACGGCGGGCATGCCTGATCCAGATCTCATTGTTCGAACTTCTGGCGAGCAACGCTTGAGTAATTATTTGCTTCTACAAGCAGCTTATAGCGAATTTTACTTTACGAAAACTCACTGGCCTGATTTTAATGAACAAGAAGTCGATAAAGCTATTGAGAACTATTTACAAAGGAATCGCCGCTTCGGCAATATATGAATGCTTTAAAACAACGCTTGGCAAGTTCTGTCCTTTTGTGGGGAACGCTCGCCTTTATACTTATTTATTTTAAACTTACAGGTGTTCTTTTGCTGATTACTGTGTTTTCAGTAGGCGCCCAATATGAACTCGCAAAATTGCTTAAATCGGATAAAAAACAGGCGATTTTTGATGTAGGTTTAGCCTTTTGTTTTCCGCTTTTATACGCGTATTTAACTCAAAAAACAAAGGTTTCTACCGATTTATTATACGCGATTAGCTTGATTTTAATCTGTAATTGGAGCGTTTTTGGAGGAAAAACTGCAAGAGCGTTTTTAACGTCGCTTTTTGGATTTTGGTATATTGTTCTCAATCTTCACTTTTTTCTAAAATTAGAACAATTGTTTGCCTTTCAAGCAGAAACAACCCTTACGATACTCTTTTGGATTGTATTTGTTACGAAATTAACAGATGTTGGTGGCTTTTTCGTAGGGTGTTCTGTCGGAAAGCATCGTTTAGCACCTGAGGTTAGCCCTAAAAAAACTTGGGAAGGTGTTTTTGGTGGTTTTCTATTTGCAATACTAGGTGGCTTTTTGTTGTTTTATTTATTACCTCATTTTCCACAAAACTTTCGTGTCCTTCATTGCTTCATGTTTTCAGTGATTTTAGCATGGGGCTCTATCGTTTCTGACCTTCTAGAATCACTCATTAAGCGCCAACTTCAAACAAAAGATTC
>CAZIZB010000202.1:0-1612 GCA_964543635.1 uncultured Opitutales bacterium
GCCTAGTTTATAAAACAGTTTTTATTGTTTTGGCGAGATAAAATATATAAAAAGGTAAATTTATAGAGCTTGCCAATTTTAGTAAAACTGGCTATCGTTTTAATAAGAACACAATGAAAATTTTAATGGTAAGCCCAGAGTGCTACCCTTTTGCAAAGGTAGGTGGGTTAGGAGATGTTATAGGTGCATTGCCCAAATATTTGAAACAATTAGGGCATGATGTACGTATTATTTTGCCTTTATATGGATCTATACAGCCACAAGAAGATTGGATTTATTACGACAATATCACCGTTCATTTAGGAAACCATGAACGTTTATGTCGTGTTTGGAAATACAGAGAAGATGTTGTTTATTATTTTGTAGACTACCAACAGTATTTTGGTTCAGAAAACGTCTATGCTTGCGACAATAATGGCGAACGTTTCGCATTTTTTTCACGTGCTGTTTTGGACATTTGCAAAGCATTTGCCTGGATTCCAGATGTTATTCACTGCCACGATTGGACAACAGGACTTCTTCCGGTTTTTTTAAACACAACCGAAAGGGAATCTAAATTGGGGCAAATAGCTACCGTTTTTACGATCCACAACTTAGAACACCAAGGACTTTTTTCGCCTGATATTTTAGCTTATGCAGGCATTCCGTTTTCTGAATATCGATCGGACAGTTTAGAAGCTTTAGGTGCGATTAATTTCATGAAAAGCGCACTATATCACGCAACGAAATTGACGACCGTTAGCCCTACTTATGCTCAAGAAATTCAAACAAAAGAGCACGGCTTTGGACTTGATGATGTCTTGCGTTTTAAAGCAGCTGATTTGATTGGCATTTTGAACGGTATTGATACTGATTTATGGAATCCAGCTACCGATCCTTTCATTGCGGCTAAGTACTCATCTGAAAATCTTTCCGGTAAAGCCATCTGTAAGCAAGCTTTGCAGCGACGATTTGGACTTCCAGAACGCGATGTTCCACTGTTTGGGGTTGTCAGTCGGCTTTACCAGCAAAAAGGCTTGGACGTTTTAATGGCCATTTTGCCGCACTTGTTTGAGCATATGGACTTTCAAATCGTATTTTTAGGAAACGGAGAATTTTCTTGGGAAAGAACGCTGAATTATTTAGCTTTTCAATTTCCAGAAAAAATGCGTGTTTATATCGGTTATGATGGCCCTTTGGCACATCAAATCGAGGCTGGATGTGACGTATTTGTAATGCCAAGCCGGTTTGAACCCTGTGGACTAAATCAAATGTATTCGATGCGTTACGGAACCTTGCCGCTGGTACGTAGAACCGGTGGATTAGCCGATTCTGTCGATAACTTAGATGAACAAAGTGGAAAAGGTTGTGGTTTTTGCTTCAACCATCTCACCAATGATGCGCTTTACAACACAATTGGCTGGGCTTGTGCAACTTATTTTGATAAAAGAAGTATGTTCGAACAAATGCGTCTACAAGCAATGGCCAAAGATTTCACTTGGCATACTTCTGCAAAACAGTACGAATCGGTTTATCAATGGGCAATTGAACAACGTAGGCATTGAGAGATTTTAGTAGAAAACTTCTTCAATACGTTCTTCTTAACCGAACCAGCTTTGAACTTCAGAATTCA
>CAZIZB010000203.1:0-1595 GCA_964543635.1 uncultured Opitutales bacterium
AATTCATCCACGGGTGTAACCCGTGGTCTTCTTCGCTTTGCGTCAGATAAATTTTTACTGCTTCTAAAAACTTTACAAAGCTTTTTACATATAAATCACGATTATCATCTGTTGCTGCATTGGGATTTTTTAAACGCGCCAAATCATCTTCATTTATAATTTCTTTTTGACCATCCAAAAGAACAGAAATACCTAGTTCGTTAAATATATCCGATAATTGCTTTGTATCTTTAACTATGTTTAATTCCTTTTCATTATATGGGAAAAAATTATTGACATAAAAATCATCCTTATCACATAAAGAATTGTGGTTACCACTAAGCCTTTCTTGTACTTTTATTTCTTTTTCCTTGTTTCCTTCAATTAAAGGAATGAAAACTCGACCCTCCAACCACTTTCCCCATTGGCAAGATAATAAAAAATGGCTTATAAAAAAACAACAAGTAAATAAAACTTTATTCATCATTTTGTATTTCTGATGTTAATCCTTCCATAAACCAATAAGCTTGTTCCCCTGGAGAACTTTTGATAAGTTGAATGCCGTTAGATTGCGACATTTCTTCATTAATTTCCGCAAACCAAGCTTTTATATCATCAATATTACGTTCTTCCCCCAAATAATAAGCCAACAAACCAATGCAAAAAGGAAACTCTGTTTGAGTTTTTAAAAAACTTTCTCCAACCACATCTCTATACATTTTATAAGAAGTTTTTAATTGAATAAAACATTCTTTTAATTTTTCTATTTCCGTTTTTGGTAGCATACTCATTTGAATTGCTAACTGTTGAAAAGAAAAAATACAAGCAAGTTTTTGTTTTGTTGTATTTTCAGTAGAAAGTTGCTTTCCATCTTTAACAACTTTATCTTGTTCTATAAAAACTTTTTCAGCAACATCAATAGTTTCTTTATGTTCTTCATGATCAGAATCAGATTTTTCTATTGAAAAATCATTTTGTTCAGAAGAGTTTTCTACTATTGTCATTTTTAAATCAGGATATTCCTTTTTCAAAACTAAAATTTTATCTATCAGATTTTGTAAACTTTCTTCACTGCCTTCAATATCTATTTTTTTCTTTTTTAATTTTACTGGATATAACTCTAAAGTCCTCTTCATAGCATAAGATAAAGACAATGTGTTAACCAAAAAGATAAAAACTAACCAAATATTCAAAAACCTTTTCATGTTTTGAAAGTAAAACGTTTAATCAAATTAAGTCAATAAAGAATGAATAGAAACCCACGGGTAGAACCCGTGGGTTTCTTCGCTTTGCGTCAGATAAAATATTAGTAAATACACAAAACTTCTGCAACTTGCTCATTTGAAAGCAGCTTGCTTAAGAATTAACAACAAGCAGAAGTCCGTCGGGTGCAGGGATGACTCATTCCTGCTCGCTCAAGGGCGATCCCTTGGAACAACTTTTTTAAACTTGTTCAGTGTTTTTCACCATCTAAACTTATCCAGATCGGTTTTTATAATATTAACTTATTAAATTATTTATTTAAAAACTTAATATATTATTATTTTCTTAATTTATTATGTTTTTATCTGACGCAAAGCGAAGAAGACCACGGGTTACACCCGTGGATGAATTAA
>CAZIZB010000204.1:0-1590 GCA_964543635.1 uncultured Opitutales bacterium
TCTTGGGCTCAAGTACTAAAGGCATGAGTTGTAAAAATACAAGACAAAAACCTAAAAATGCATTATTGCTGCCTTGTATTTCTTGAATGCTTGGGCGTTTTTTAGTCCGCTTTTCTTCAACAAAACGCAAATGTTCTAATTCTTTTTTTGTGAAAATCTTTTGTCTTCCCGTACGAAAATAAAAGAATAAAAATAATATTACATTGGTAAAAAAACCAGGAAATACACCGTCTATTTTAACGATAGGCTTTAGATAGGTATTCCACAATATAAAGGTAAGAAATCCAATTATTGCATTAAAAAGGAAGTGTTTGAAGGGAATCTTCATGTTAAAAAGAAGGAAATATAATGGTGCCAATATCGTAGGAAACCAAAATCCTTCCACTAAAACCGCTAATTCGAATAAGCCAATGCGCAAACTTGCAAAAATAATAGCTCCTGATCCGATGAATAAAGCAAATCGCCGAGCCCACTTAAGTTTTTCTGCATCTGAAAATTCTCTATTTTTACGTTTGTTATAGGGTATCATAACATCATTGACCAACATGATACTTCCAATATTTAAATAAGAATCTGCTGTAGACATTAAAACTGCCAAAATGCCGATAACTGCTATGCCGAAAACACCTGCAGGTAAGTAACCTGTGATCAATGTGAGTAATGCTTCATCACCATGCTCTAATACAGGTAACAAAACTCTTGCAGCTAAACCCAAAAATATTGCTACAACTGCTAAGAATAAACAGATGAATGTCGTGTTTCGATAAGCTTTTACAGCTTGATTGCCATTTCGCATCATAAGCAAACGTTGTATGTGATGGGGTGCAAGTGTTGGCAATATAAACAAAGTTAAGAATAAATATCGAGGAAGATGCTCATTTGCAAATGTCATATGAGATTTTGGCAAACGCTCCATTAAGGTGTTTAAGCCTCCAATATCTCCAACAACTGAGATTAAAAGGATGGGGAATGCTACAATTAAAACAATTAATTGTAAAACATCCGTAAATGTTACTGCGCGTATTCCTCCACGTCCCGTATAAATAAGAATGATACCGGCTGAAATTAAGAGACTTTTTATGTATGAAAGTCCGGTTAACACGCTGATAGCTGTTCCCATTGCGGTAAATTGTAAACTTACTAAAAGTATTTCGTAAAAACTACCTGCGATTCCCGCCAAGACTTTTCCGGATGTTCCATAAGATTTGTAAAAAACATCGCCAATGGAATGACAACCATAATAATTGCTAAAACGACGGGCAAAAAATAATCCTACCACTAAATAGGCTAGTACCCCTCCAATTTTACCTACAAATTGTATGATGCCGACTTCGTATGCTTTTCCGACTGCCCCCATCGTTGAACTGCCGCCAATAACGGTTGCTGCTACGGTGCAACAAATAGCGAAATCTGAAAATTTACGGTTACCAATTGTATAATTGTCAAAAGTTTTAATTTTTTTTCCAGATATTAATCCTATGTATAAAACTGCTATCAAGAACACAATAATGATTAAAACATCTAAAATATGCATGGCTTATAATTAGTAACGAATTTTTTAGAAGTCAAATGTTTTTAAGGTTTATTTTG
>CAZIZB010000205.1:0-1569 GCA_964543635.1 uncultured Opitutales bacterium
ATGTTAAATTTGTCGGTATAAGACTTAATCTTCCTCAAGAATTAATAGCAGATTGCGAGTATAAACGTTGGGCAATTCATGATAAAAACAGGATATATGAATTGGAAAAAGTAATTTTGACAGAAGAAAATTTTCATACTTGGTGTAATAACCAAAAAAATTTTAACAATATAGGATATTTTTTTTATAAATCAATGAGTTCTTACGCCTACATATTAAAAATTGCAAATGAGAAAAATTATTTAATTCCATGGGATTTCTGCAGAAAAATAAGACTAGGTAGTATTTTGAAAAGCATACAAATGAAAGATTCGATAGATCAAAATTATGCACTATTACCAAAAAATTCTACAGCGAAATATTTAGAAATTTTTAATTCAGTATTGCCATAGTAAACTAGAAATATGGATCATACAAAAACCGAACGAAAAATTATAATATAGACGCTATTAATAAATTCTCAAATTTCAGTTTTTGTATGAAATACAACACAAAAATATCTATCTAGCATTATTTTTGTTTTTTGACGCGGAGAAATTCAATGCCATTATAGTAAAGCACTACTTCCGCATTTTTAGTTTTTAATATAGTTTCAAAACTATCAGCTGTTATGCTTGAATCTTCCTTTTGTCCATCATAAAACCAATATTTATACTTTAAGCCTGTGTCATCTATAATAACCAAAATTGATTTTTGGCCAATTTTTAATTTTTTAAAAATATCATCATCTACTGAAATATTTGAAATTTCATATTCGTTAGAACAAATCTCCAATTGGCAATTAGGATTTAAAACAACACTTCTAGAATGTTTAGGCAATAATCTTATTTTTAAGTTTTCATTTGCAAAAACTTCAAATCTTTCTATTTTTTCTTCATTATTACCTTTTCTTCCAATAATTTCAACAATACCAGGCAGTATAAGTTGATTTACTTTTTTATTCACAATTCCTACTAAACATTTATAACCTCCAACTCCTTCATAAAAAAATTTAGAAATTGTTAAAAAATTTTTATTAAAATAAACCTCCTGAATATTTGATTTATCCAAACCAAATCGATTACCTTTAAGTACTTGCCCTACATAAGTTCCATTTAAAATAATAGCCATTTCTTTCCAAAAATTTGCACTTCTGGCAGAATCATGAGACCAGGATATTATGGTATTGTCCTTATAATATTCTCGTAAAAAAGTTGTTTCACTAATAAAAACTTTTTCAAATTTTCCAATTATTCTTTGTTTGCCTAAAATTACAGTCATTTCATCTAGCGAATCATCATTGCTTCCATTTTGCCATAAAGCCTTGTATTTTTGCCTTAAAAGTTTTGAATACTTGTTTAGTTGCAAATATTTCATTAGAAATTTTTGCATAGGTATAATTCCATCCAAAAATGCAAGAATACAATTTTCATAATTTTCTTTTAAAAACTCAAAATCTAATACAAATTCTTCTCTTTCTTTAACATTAGATAGATCATTAAATTGACATATTTGTTCAAAATTTAATTTTAGCAATAATTCATCTATGTTTTTTAATCCAAATTTCCTCAAAACCCATTTAACCCTTTC
>CAZIZB010000206.1:0-1565 GCA_964543635.1 uncultured Opitutales bacterium
ATAATAAGGATTTATCTTGTAAATTTTGCCTTCTTTTTTAGGTTTTAACTTCTTGTCTAAACCATATGAAAAATACTGAAATTCAACCTTTTTCCCTTGTTCTATGGCCTCATTTAGCATCTCAATTGTGTAGAATAGTTGTCTATTATCTGACCTGCTACCATCATCAATTTTTTCAAGGTATTTGTATTTCTTTTTATCGTGAATACTATAATCTTTTGTAAGCTTCTCAACTAGTTCTTTTGCATATCTAGTTGGCATTGATCTTGAAGAATAAATCGCATCAATAAGGTACAAAAGTTCCCCTTCTTCTAAGCCCCTTGTTCCAAGGTGTACACCATAGTTTCCTCTTTTGATAATGTCGTATCCTTTATCAATCAAAATGTCTATATCCCTGGCGATTGTTTTTCTCTCTATTTCGATTCCATATAGATTATTTAACTTTTCGCCTATTTGTGAATAGTTTAATGAATGCTCATTGTCGGTGTAAGTTTGCAAAATGTCAAGCACATACAAAACTGAACTTTTTTTATCGTTTATCATTAGTTCCCCCTATTATGCTGTAGCATATTGTGCAGTAATTTTGTTTAGGTAATAATTTGTTCTGCTCTTTCTCATTGACTTGCAAACATTTGCTATCGCTCCACGAATGCAATTTATGTTTAATTTGTCAGAAACTATCTCAGTATTGAAAAAATGGTTGTATCCATTTCTGTGGTCTGAGATTCTTATTGACCTAGTCAAAATCCCATCCGTTATGTAAAGGTATATTGAATCTGACTTCTGGCTTTTGTTTATTGAATAAGTGCATTCTGGGAATTTTCTCAATATTTCCCTTACCAAAAAATCTAATTTACCTTGTGACATAATTTTACCTCCACCCTTTTCTTGATCATACAATAGCATATGTGGTATCCCAAAATACGGATTTCGGCTGTCATTATTTGCATTATAGCATACAATTTCTCATTTTGTATCATTTTTTAATAAAAACATAATTTTTTGTCAAATCACTTGCAAAAACTTTTTTGTTAAGTTATACAACAAAGCATGGAGGTTGTTATGCTTGATATTGCCGATTTAATTTACAAGGAATTTACTGAAAATTTTTCATCTAACGATCCAAAACATAAGGCTCGCCAAGAAAAGGAATTCGCTGCCCTCAAAGCACTTACCGACACTGTAACCAAAGAACAACAAAAATTGCTGAACGATTTCCTTAATGTTCGTGGCGAGAATAATGCTGAAAACGAATTCGAACTTGTAAATTTCGTGCTTGACATCATACGACAAATATTTGTTAAGCAATAAAAAATTAACCTACTAGGTTTTTCCTAGTAGGTTTTGTTTTTTTATTCAGCTGTTACACTTACTACTCCTGCTGATGTAATCTTTACATTTGCAGTTAATAAACCACTTTCATCAGCCAATAAAAATACATTAAGATTATTTTGACAACAATCAACTAGCAAATCAGTAAGAGTGTCAACATGACTTCCTGTTGAAATTGGTGAAATAATTGCATAATCACCTTCTTCAAGCGAAATACTTGCCAAATAGCCACC
>CAZIZB010000207.1:0-1560 GCA_964543635.1 uncultured Opitutales bacterium
GACTTTCTTCTTTTTTCGTAATGATTAGTTGATCATCTCCTAAGCCCTGAAAAAGACGACGACCTTCTTTTACCATCTGGGCAAATTCTTTTGGATCAAGCGAAAAATCGCCGTCGGCTGCATCGCTACTACGCGATAAAATAAAATGTTTTTCTATAAGGGATGCACCCATAGCTATGCCTCCCATTACCACTGAATGCAAGACCGAATGATCCGAAATTCCTACAGGACAATCAAAGGTTTTTAGGTAGTCTAAACACTTTAGATTACAGCCCGTTAAATCATCTGAATGAGCTCCAATACACTTCAACAAAAGCAATTCCTTGCAGCCATTATCACGTAAAGTTTGAACAGCTTCTTCAATTTCTTCCTTTGTTGCTAATCCTGTGCTTAACAAAATCGGTTTTCCTGTTTCCGCAACTTTTTTCAACAAAGGGATATGATTCATTTCAAACGAAGCAATTTTGTAAGCAGGTGGATGAATTGTTTTCTCTAGAAAATCGACCGCAGATTCATCAAATGGCGAACTAAATAGAGTAATTTTTATTTTTTGTGCAAATTCTGCTAATTCTTCATGCCATTCCCAAGGCGTATAACTCGCTTTGTATAAATCATACAAATAAGCATTTTTCCAAGGTCCTTGTGTGCTAAATTGCTCATTTCGAACCGGTAAAGTTACCGTGTCCGCTGTATAGGTTTGTAATTTTACAGCATCCGCACCACTTTCCTTGGCGGCGCGTATCATTGCACGCGCTTGTTCGATACATAGTTGATGATTTGCTGAAAGTTCCGCAATAAAGTAAGGTGAATAAGCTTCACCTATTTTTCTGCCGTCAATGGTTATGCAAGTTTTTTGTGTCATTCGAAGAAGTTTGTATTAATTTTAATAAGTCCAATTGCCTTATTAGTGTATCACCTTCTTCGTATTTCTGCAACTGTTTTTTATAACTCTCTAATATAACATCGTCTTTTCTTTGTTCTGCAATGGAACAAAGCGCATATAAAGATTGTGCACGCAAGTATTTAAACGTGCATTTATTAAGCTCTAAAAACAATTTTTCTGCCATGTCTAATTGACCAACTTGCAAGTATCCAAAAGCACAACCGGCTAATGCTTGTTCTTTTAAAGGAGAAATCTTTAAATAATCACGTGCTTTTTGGAAATACAAAATGGATTTTTCAATTTCTCCAGCATCCCATAAAGTATGCGCATTTTCTAAGAAAACGAAACCCTGTAAATTACGTAATGCTTTTGGATGCGCTTGCTCAGCCCATTCCACACGGCTTTGCAATGTTGTTAATTGACCATAAGCATTGGCATGTTTTTTTGCTCTGCAATCACTCCAAGCTCCTAACAACAAATAAGCGCCCCAAATAAGAACTAAAACCAGTCCTAATCGAAGTAAACAAAAGCCATATTTGCCTAACCAATTCCAAATTTTCTTTTCTGTAGAAGCAACCTCAACAACTTCTACTTGTTCTAAATTTTCACCCTTCTTCATAAGATAATTAATCCTAACAGAATTTTTGCAAACAAGTCAAGAAACAACGGTTAGTATT
>CAZIZB010000208.1:0-1559 GCA_964543635.1 uncultured Opitutales bacterium
GAACGCGTTTTTTTTGTTCGACCCCCATCTCTACTTAGAATATTATTTTATTCATATGATTTTCTTTTTATAACCTAACACAAATGTAAATGAAACATTCATTCGATTGTTCAAATTATTTCAAGATAATTTCATTGATAGGAATGAGGGATTTTATTCAATACATCATTTATTTAAATAAAAATTATTGTTATTTTACATCTAATAACACAATTTTGTCAGAAATTCAAATCAAAACGAAAAAATATGATATACAAAAAAATTAGAGCTCTTATAATTTGTCAGAGAAAGATAAGATAATAAAAATAGAAAAAGTGTGAACAACAAAATTCATTATTCAAAGCACTAAAATGATGGAGAATATTGAAAATGTATCACAACTATTTTTAGACTCTTGAATAACATTTTTTTATGTGATTCTGTACCGTAAAATCAACAAAAATAGAAAAATAAGTGAAAAATCAACTCAAATTCATAGAAAAACTCTTTGAAAAAATGATTAAAAACAATAATAAACAATAATAAACAATTAAATGATAAGATGTATGTAGTGGATAAAAAATGATTTGTTGGACAATTGGAATAAAATGAATTTAGATCATGTGAATTATAAAAAAATTCAAATACAGAATAACCACAAGAAGTAATTGAATTTTGAAAAATATAATTGAAAATGAAAGTACTCATCATTCTGTTAATTTTGTGTTTTAGAAGTTTTTCAATAGAATCAGATGGTTCAGAGTTATTATATGATGAAAATTATATAAATTGTTTTGAAGTGAATAATTCAAAAAATTATCGAATAAATGAAACAAAACTTATTGTAGAAGGAAATGGAATAATGTGTAATTGTGAAGAAGAGATCAATTGGGATTTTGATAGAGAAACTATTTCAGAATTGATAATAGAAAAAAGTGTAAAAAGTATAGGAAATAAATGTTTTCGATTTTTTGAAAAAATAACAAAAATTGAAATAGAAGAAGGAGTAGAAATAATTGGAAAAGGAAGTTTTGAAGGGTTAAATATAAAAGAATTGATTATTCCAACAAGTATGAAAGTTATTAAACAAAATTCCTTTTCAAATTGTCAAATGTTAAAAAGTGTGTTATTTATAACACAAAGTTCAATAGAAAAAATAGAAGATTATTCATTTTCATATTGTAAAGAATTAGAAACATTTGAAATACCAAATGAATTAAATGAATTTAATTCTAAAATAATATATGGATGTCAATCAATGAAAACTATTGTAATTGATTCAGAACATTCTAAATATCAAGTTAAAGAAGGAGTATTATATTCAAAAGATTTAAAAACAATTGTATATTATCCACCTAGATTAGAAAATAATGATTATTATGAAATACCAGAAGAGACAACAGAAACAGAAGAAAAAGTATTTTTAAATTCCGAAATAAAATATTTCAATTTTAATGAAAAAATGAATAAAATAAGTCATAGATCATTTTATTCAAATAGAGTAATATCTTCGATATTGATACCAAGAAATGTTACAAAGATAGAAGCATATTCATTTGCATTTAATGAAGAATTAATAC
>CAZIZB010000209.1:0-1537 GCA_964543635.1 uncultured Opitutales bacterium
AGTGGGGAATTTTTGCAAGGCAATGGTAGTGTTTGGGAAGCTAAGCCCGTTGAAGCTATTATTGAACAACTTGTACAATTACACAAAGAACAGTACGAGATTGGTATTGTTGTTGGAGGAGGCAATATCTTTCGAGGCGGTAGAAATGCCTTCAAATTTGACAGATGCCAAGCGGATACGATTGGTATGGCAGCAACTTGCGTGAATGCCTTATTTTTACAGGCATGTTTATCTGCCAAAGATACTCCGACAGTTATTTTGGGTGCAAATCCTTTTGGAACGCAGATTTTACCTTTTGATGTCATTCAAGCACGTGAATATTTATCTCAAAGCAAGGTGGTTATTTTTGCTGGCGGAACAGGGCATGCGTTCTTTTCTACGGATACAGCGGCAGCCTTAAGAGCCAGTGAAATCCAAGCCGATATTTTACTAAAAGGCACTAAAGTCGATGGTGTTTATGATAAAGATCCTGTTAAGCATCCCGATGCGCAACGTTTTGACCAACTGAGCTACACAGAAGCTGAAGAAGGACGTTATGGGGTTATGGACGCGTGTGCCTTTACTTTATGCCGAGAGCAAAAGATTCCTATTTTTGTCTTTAATTTAAATAAAGAAAATGCTATTTATAAAGCAGCACATGAACAAATCGAAGGAACTTTTATAAAGGAGTAATACTATGATCGATTATACACGTTTTCTGAATCAAGTTAGTGACAACATGCAAAAGGCTGTAGAGCATACGCAACGCCAATTTGGGACCCTGCATACCGGCAAAGCGTCTCCACAAATGCTCGAAAATGTTGTTGTGGAAGTTTATGGTTCGAATATGAAATTGCGCGATTTAGCTTCGATTACAACACCAGATGCACGAACCTTGCGCGTACAACCTTGGGATAAGGCTAATTTAAAAGCCGTTGAAAAAGGTATTTTGCTTGCGAATCTAGGCATTAACGCAACGATTTTTGGAGAATTCATCCATTGTCCATTGCCGGAATTAAGTCGTGAACGCCGTCAAGAGCTTACGAAACTCGCCAGTGGAATGGCCGAAGATGGTAAAGTTTCCATTCGTGGCTGCCGCCGTGACGCTATGGAAGTCTTAAAAAATGAAAAGAAATTGGGAACTTGCTCCGAAGACGATGTTAAAAAATTGGAAAAAGAAATCCAAAAACTAACGGATAAATTTGTCGAAATGGTTGAAAAAATCTTAGACGAAAAATCTAAAGAACTCACAACTTTATAATGCAAACGATTCCCGACTGTAATCAAATCCATCCATTGAAACAATTTCCATAGATTTGTTTCCTTAAAAATGTCATTCAGAATCCAAACATCGAAATAGGTGATTATACCTATTATGATGATCCAGAGGATTCTGAACATTTTGAGCAGAATAACGTACTTTATCACTTTGATTTCATCGGTGACAAATTAAAAATCGGTAAATTTTGCACCTTAGCAAAAGGCGTGAAATTTATCATGAATGGTACCAATCACCGTATCGATATCTTTTCGAGTTATCCCTTTGCTATTTTCGGAG
>CAZIZB010000210.1:0-1533 GCA_964543635.1 uncultured Opitutales bacterium
TGAGTTTGTCAGGTGAGTTAAGAAGTATTCCAGGAGGATTTAATTTAGCGCTTTTAGCAAAAAAGCTTAACAAACGAGGACTTATTTTACCCTTAGAATCCGCTTCGAGTGCGGCTTTTGTGGAGAGGATTGAAGTTTTTGGAGCGAAACATTTACGTGAATGTGTTGACTTTCTACGGGGCACAGGTAGTTTGACGCCTATCCAAAAGACTATATCCAATCAGGAAGTTGAAATAGAACATGATTTTTCTGCAATCCATGGACAGCGTATTCTTAAAAGGGTTGTTGAGATTGCGGTAGCTGGTAACCATAATTTGCTAATGATGGGGCCTCCAGGGTGCGGCAAGTCTATGATTGCGAAATGTATTCCAGATTTATTACCAACGCCGACCCATGAAGAATGGCTGGAGATTTTAAAGATCCAATCTGCTTGTGGCTTGGATATCGATCTTTCACATAAGCGACGTCCTTTTCGCTCTCCTCATCATAATGTTAGCGATGCGGGCTTAATTGGCGGTGGGATTATACCACAACCAGGAGAAATTTCATTAGCCCATCATGGTGTTTTATTTTTGGACGAATTGCCAGAATTTAAGCGTTCTGTTTTGGAAATGTTACGACAACCTTTAGAAAATGGGGAAGTAACGATTGTACGATCTAACGGTAAATTGACATTCCCTTGCAAGACGCTTTGCATTGCGGCTATGAATCCCTGTCCTTGTGGATATTATGGTAATCGTCAGCGTAAGTGTATTTGTTCGCAAAATCAAATTCAGCAATACCGATCGCGATTAAGCGGGCCCTTATTGGATCGTTTTGATTTACAATTGGAAGTGCAGCCTGTTGAATTATCCGCATTTAATAAAAATAAGCCCGAGGAATCTTCTGCGGTTGTAAAGGCTCGAATTTCTGAAGCTAGAAAGCGTCAAATGAGTCGGTTTGGAACTTATAATGCGCATTTGTCAGCGAAACAATTGCAGCAATGTCGTTGTTCACATTCGGATTTAGCTTGGCTACAACAAGCCTGCCAACAACTCCAATTGTCGGCACGTGCTTACCATAAAGTCCTTAAAATTGCCCAAACGATTGCAGATATAGATCAAGATTCAACGATTCAACAAAAACACATGATGGAAGCCATGCAATATCGTTGTTTTGATCTGGCCTGGCGCTAATTATTTTTTTCGGACAAATCCTCTGAAGGGGGTAGTTTTATAAAACGAACATCAAGCACAATCGGTTGGTCAGATTCGGATAGTAATTTGATTTTTTTCATAATAAATTGCCAAAAACGTTTTAATTGATCTTTGTGAAAACCGAATTCTCGATCTCTGGGTGCTATTTTATCAAAGTTTGCACTTGTAAAAACCGCTAATTTTAAAAAAATTTCTGAGATTTTCGGAGCAGGATAATTATTTTGAGTAAGTTCTTTAAACAGTATGTTTCTATTATGAAAAATGAGTTTCAGTAAGGGTTTATTCTGTTCAAATGTTAAATAATCTTCTATAGGGTGTAAAAATTTAAAAATTCGAT
>CAZIZB010000211.1:0-1513 GCA_964543635.1 uncultured Opitutales bacterium
ATTGTAGCACGTGTGCAGCCCTAGACATAAGGGCCATACTGACTTGACGTCATCCCCACCTTCCCACTTTCGTTTGTCTTCCTAGAGTCCCCGGCTTTTCCCGCTGGTAACTAAGAACGAGGGTTGCGCTCGTTGCCGGACTTAACCGAACATCTCACGACACGAGCTGACGACAGCCATGCAGCACCTGTAAGCCAGTCCTTGCGGAACGCATATTTTCATATGCCGTCTCGCTTATGTCAAGCCTAGGTAAGGTTCTTCGCGTTGCATCGAATTAAGCCACATGCTCCACCGCTTGTGCGGGTCCCCGTCAATTCCTTTAAGTTTTAGCCTTGCGGCCGTAGTCCTCAGGCGGTACACTTATCACGTTCGCTTGAATCCTGGGACGATCGAATGTCCCAAAACCTAGTGTACATCGTTTACAGCGTGGACTACAGGGGTATCTAATCCCTTTCGCTCCCCACGCTTTCGTGCCTCAGCGTCAGTACTCTCCCAGCAAGCCGCCTTCGCCTCCGGTGTTCTTCCAGATATCTACGCATTTCACTGCTACTCCTGGAGTTCCGCTTGCCCCTATGTCACTCTAGTAGTTCAGTTTTGAGCGCTCTACGAAGTTAAGCTTCGCATTTTTACACTCAACATAATCTACCGCCTACGCACCCTTTACGCCCAGTAATTCCGAGTAACGCTCGCAGTCTCCGTATTACCGCGGCTGCTGGCACGGAGTTTGCCACTGCTTCCTCTTTAGGTTAACTCAATTACAATTCTCCATCATAACTTGCTCCCTAATGACAGGAGTTTACAATCCAAGGACCTTCTTCCTCCACGCGACGTCGCACCATCAGGCTTTCGCCCATTGTGAATAATTCGAAACTGCTGCCATCCGTAGATGTTTGGACCGTGTCTCAGTTCCAATGTGGCCGTCCGTCCTCTCAGACCGGCTACCCGTCTTCGCCTTGGTTAGCTCTTACCTAACCAACTAGCTGATAGGCCGCAAGCCCCTCCTTAAGCGCACTTTCTTGCCTTTCGGTCTACCACCATGCAGTGATATCCTCCATCCAGTATTACTCTATCTTTCGATAATCTATCCTCGTCTTAAGGGTAGGTTACTTACGTCTTACTCACCCGTTCGCTGCTCCTCAACACCCGAAAGTGTCTACTCGCTCAACTTGCATGTCTTAGCCACGCCGCCAGCGTTCACTCTGAGCCAGGATCAAACTCTCCATACAAATACTTTCCATACCCGTACAGAGCATGCCTCGCTCTTCCTTCTTCCTCAGTAAGTTACTCTCTCTTACCTTCTTGCTTAAATTTTATTTCTTAGCACTTGCTGCTTCATTAATAACCTTCCAGTCACCAATCAAACCTCAAGCACCCAGGTTCCCTCACTTCTAAATCTTATTTCAATGACCTCTCTCTAGATATCCCCTCTCGCTCTCGCTCAATTCAATATCTACAAACTATAAGAAATGCTTTTTCACCTCCTGTCAATAAACTTTTTACTTTTTTTGTAAAA
>CAZIZB010000212.1:0-1499 GCA_964543635.1 uncultured Opitutales bacterium
ACTTCTTGATAAATTTCCTCTAAACTCATAATTTGAAAATCTTTAAAACGTGTTCTAGGGCTTTGACTAATTGATCGACTTCTTCGCAAGTATTATACAAGCCAAAAGAAGCCCTTACCACACCACCTTTACAATTTAACCGTTGCATCAAAGGCTGGCAGCAATGATAACCTGCACGAAGTGCAATATTGTCGTGATTAACAATGGTGGCAACGTCATGTGGATGGACGCCATCAATAAGAAAAGGTACAACCGCTACTCGTTTGTGAGGATTTCCAATGACCCGAACATGAGGAACAGCCTGTAAAGCTTTTTCGGCATAACATACAACGTTATCCTCGTAAGCCGTTAGTTCTTCCCATGCAAACTGCTGTAAGTAATCGATAGCCGTTCCCATTCCAATAATATCTGCAACAGGCGGTGTTCCCGCTTCAAATCGACTTGGAATTCCGGCTGGTGTAAACGAATCAATAAAAACGGTTTCCATCATCGTTCCGCCACCATGATAGGGAGGAAGTTCTTCTAAGATGGAACGTTTTCCATAAAAAAAGCCAGATCCCATAGGGCCATACATTTTGTGGCCTGAACCTACAAGAAAATCGCAATCCAATTCTTTAACACAAATGGGAACATGAGCTAAGGCTTGTGCACCATCCACAAGAACAAAGGTACCATTGGCGTGGGCTTTAGCGATTATTTCCTTTAAGGGAGGAACAGTCCCTAAAACGTTAGAAACATGGGTTATTGCTAATAATTTTGTTTTAGGCGTTAACAATTCATCCAGTTGATCAAGATCGACGTCGCCATTTGGTAAAATACGCAAACCTTTAACGCGAATACCTCTCTTCTGTTGTTGCAATTGCCAAGGAATGATGTTGGAATGATGTTCTAACTCCGAAACAATAACTTCATCTCCTGCTTTTAAGTAACGTTGACCAAAGATTTCTGCAACACAATTGATGGCTTCTGTGGCGCCTCGCGTAAAAACAATTTCCTCCTTGAATTCTGCGCCAATAAATTGCGCCAAGTTTTCGCGTGTCTTTTCATAAGCTTCTGTGGATAATTTTCCCCAATCGTAAAAGCTTCTGTGAACGTTCGAATTTTTATTGAGGTAAAAGTCATTTAACGTATCAATAACGCTCTGAGGTTTTTGCGTAGTAGCTGAATTGTCCAAGTAAACAACGGGTTGCCCTTTTTCATTACAATAGGTTAAAGCCGGAAAATCATTCCGAATTTGTGTTATATCAATCGCTCTTTTTGAAATTAACATTTGCCTTAGCCCTCAATCATAGTGGCTGCCCGGCAAGGATTCGAACCTCGACAAAATGAACCAAAATCACTTGTGCTACCATTACACCACCGGGCAATCATTAAAAACACAACACTTATTAATCAATACCTTTGAGTCTTTACCGTCAAGCCTATTTTGAGTTTTATTCATAAAAATAAAAAAGGCCACTTTTGTGACCTTTTGTAGATAGAAAACTTTTGTTAATTTT
>CAZIZB010000213.1:0-1460 GCA_964543635.1 uncultured Opitutales bacterium
TTTAACCTATTTTAGCATTTACATTTCTCTTGATACAGTTTACACAATTAATTGTGCAGTTATATTTAAAGCAATTGATAGCCTTGCAAGAAAAGGAATATGTTTTATTAGGGTTAGAAAAGAAACAAAAGTGTTGCGAGCAAGATTTACTTACCTTGGAACATTCGATAGAGGATTTAAACAACGAACTTAAATCTTTTAAACAAAAATTGCAGCATGAAGAACAAAACTATAGAAATGGCGAGCTGCAGTTAATTGCCGACGAAGAAACTTTAGTACGACAAAAAACCCAACTAATGAGCATTAAAAAAACGAATGACTTTGCGGCTATGGAGACTGCAAATACAGCGTTAGAAAATCGTATTTCTGCTCAGCAAGATGCTTTAATTGCACAATTAGAATTGCTTGAAAAATTACGAGAGCAATATACCTCGAAAGTACATTCTGTTCATCAGCAAATAGAAGATTTAAAGAGCCAGCAACAGCAAGTTCAAGAACAAAGCCAGGAACTTTCAAAGGCCATTCAACAACAACAAGAAGCTGTAGAGGCCTTTACAAAAACACTTCAAGGGAAATTTTATGAGGCTTATAGCATTTTAAGAAGATCTGGTAAAGCCTATCCTTGGGTTGTTGCTGTAAACGAAAATGGTAAATGTTCTGGTTGTTATTTATCGCTTTCAACAGAAGCACTTTCGAATTTAAAAGAAACCAAAGAGCCACAATTTTGCGAACAATGTGGACGTATTCTTTACCAAAAAGAGGAAGCAGATGCACAGGTGTAGTATTGTTATTCCAGCACGTATCGCTTCAACGCGTTTACCCGGTAAAATGTTGAAATCTTTAGGCGGTAAGCCTGTTGTTCAGCATGTCATAGAACGCGCTCAAAAAGTTCGTAATTGCCAGTCGGTCTACGTAGTAACCGATAGCAACGAAATTGTTCACTTAGCAAGTTCTCTGGGGGTCACTGGGCTTCTTACAGCTCCAGAATGTCGGTCGGGTACAGAACGCATTGTTTCAGTTTTGAATGAGATTGCAGGTGATTGGATTTTTAATGTACAGGGTGATGAACCTTTTGTAGATATTCATCTGATCGAGGAAATGATCGATTGTACTCGCAATACTCAAGCAGACATTTTAACCCCTGTGTATCGTCTAAAATCGCTCGAAGAGATTTTGAATCCCAATGTCGTAAAAGTTGTTCGTAATGTTGATGATTTTGCTCTTTATTTTTCGAGAAGTCCCATTCCCTTCGTTCGTGATATCTCCAAGGAGGAATGGCTTCAAAAAACGACCTTTTGGGGACATTTAGGTATTTATGGATACCAAAGAACGGTATTGGAAACCTATTCTAAAACTCCCATCAGTCCGCTCGAGCAAGCCGAATCTTTGGAACAATTACGTTTCTTAAGTAACAACTTCCATATTTTGACCTGTGAAGCCCAAAATCGTTCGGTTGCCAT
>CAZIZB010000214.1:0-1407 GCA_964543635.1 uncultured Opitutales bacterium
GCTTATGTTATTTCGAAATTTAATCATGCGATTGAAAAAATTTGTTGGATGGCCGCATTTATGCCAGCAATTGCCAATTTAGGTGGAAATACGGGAGCACAAACCTTGGCAGTGGCGATTCGTGGATTAGCCCTTGGAGAATTTCAGAAAGGAGATGGTGTTTTCGTTTGTGGTAAGGAGCTCTTAAAGGGTTTATTAAACGGTGTTATTGTAGGTTTTTTGGGAGGATGTACCGCATTTTTCATGATGCATGACTGGAAGATGGGTCTTGTCGTTTTTTTGTCGATGGCACTTACAATGGTACTCTCTGGGTTTACGGCAGCACTTGTACCGCTTATTTTAAAGCGTTTTAAGTTTGATCCTGCGCAAAGTTCTTACATCTTTTTAACAGCGATTACAGACATTGCTGGATTTTTTATCTTTCTTAAGCTAGGAACTTGTTTTTTACTCAATGAATAAGGAAAATTATCCATCCGTACAAGAGCTCAAGGCATTGCAAGTTGGGCTTTCATTTAAAACCTTTGTTCTCGTTAAAAAAATCAATCGCAAAATCAGCAAGAACAATACTACATTTTTGCAGATAGAAGCAGGTGACGCAAAGGATTCTTTTACATTTAATTGTTTTGATGGAACAGCACCATTTCTCTTTTTCTCAAAACCTCTGTCACGTTGTCCGCAAGTTGTTGAAATAAAAGGCCAGGCGGAGCTTTTTATGGAAAAGTTTAGTCCGAAAGTCCAAAGCGTTTTGGAAGTTAGTGATGAGCTTTATGAAGGGTTGTTGGGGGAATTATCGGAACGGCCAGATGAATCCGTAGAGAGTTTAAAAGAAGAACTAGAGCAATTAATTGGACAGATTCAGTACGAAACACTTGCAGCGACTGTTCGACAAACCCTTCAGGACTTAGGAACAGGCTTTTTTGAAAGTGTTGCGGCGGTTTCCATGCATCATGCTTATGTACATGGTTTGTTGGAACATTCTGTACATGTGGCACGCGTTGTGCAAAAATTGTTGCCGCTTTATGCTGAAGTAAATGCAGATTTGGCGTTAGCTGGCGCGCTTTTGCATGATGTTGGAAAAGTATTAGAATATCGTTACAGTGCAACCGAAGGAATTGATAGGACGTGTGTAGGACGTTTACAGGGCCATGTTGTGTTGGGGTATCGCTTGGTTCGTAGCGCAGCGCTTCGACAAAAATTGCATCCAGTCTGGCTAGAACGCTTAGAACATATTGTTCTTTCGCATCAAGGTGAACCTGAATGGGGGGCGGCCGTTTATCCAGCTACTCCAGAAGCCGTTTTGGTAAGCTTGGCAGACAATTTAGATGCCCGTATGGCGATGGTCCATCAACAATTGAAAAAAGCACCTCATGAGCAAGTTTTTTCAGACTTTATTGCAGGTCTCCAAAG
>CAZIZB010000215.1:0-1376 GCA_964543635.1 uncultured Opitutales bacterium
CTTTCTGATTCTTCTTCCTTTGCAAGTTGTTCATTCAATGCTAACAAGTTTTCAGATAGGATATGCATTTCTGATTCGTCGTTTCCTTGTAGAGTGTAGCGTACGTCGTCTCCATGATTTAACCCTAATTTCATTAATTCAAAAATACTGTTACCTGAAGCGGGTTCGCAGGTACAGCCTAGTTTTTCGAAGATAACGGATAGGTTAGGATGTGATTTTAATAATCTTACAACTCTTGAACAAGGTCTTGCGTGCCAACCTTTTTTATTTTTTACTGTAAACGTTCCTGTAAGTTTTATCACAGCCTAATTGTTTTTTATAACTTAGGATTATTGTTATGTTGAAGCAAGAATTTTATTTACTTTTTTGAAAAAAACGATGAAATAAGAGTATGGGGTTTTCGGCAAAAAAAGTTGTTTGGTTTACTTTATTTGGTGTAGGTTTTCTACTTTCTGCTTTTTCTGAAAATGGTGTAAAAAATAAAACACAAGTTCAAGTAAAAACAGAAGCGATGGATCGTGGTTGTTTGGTAGGGAAACGAGGAATTGCTGTTGTATCTGATGTTGTTGTTCAAAAAAACACGTGGGGGATTTATGGAGGGTTGGATGTGTTTTGTCCTTTGCAAGCTAAGGATGTGTTCTCGGATCGTTGGAAACTTTCGGGTGGTTTTTTGAAGAAATTAACAGAGCATTTTACGTGGGATTTTGGGGTCCGTTATACATTTTTGCAACGTTTAGGGTTTGAACGTGTTGGACATTGGACTGAGATTTATACAGGAATTCGATCTGATTTATTGATGCATCCACGGATTTATTTTTCTTGGGATCAAGAGCGGCGTCAGAAATGTTTTGAGCTTAAATTTGGCCATGATTTTGATTTGTCTGTTTTTGATTGGAATCAATTAACATTGTCTTGGGAAAATACTTTGGGCTTTTTGAGGGCGCGTCGTCCGTATGCTCAGCTTGAAGGGGGGCGTTTAAATCGTAGACATAAGTATTGGTATGTGGAAACGGCTTTTTTGCTAAAACGTTATTTGCGTGAAAATTTTTCTTTGTATGCAGGACCTGTTTTAACGTATAATACAGGGGGTATACAATCTTGGACGATCGCTAATGCAGCTACGCATCATTCCCATTTTTGTAGTATAGTGTTTGGCTGTGAAGTATCTTTTTAAAAAGCGACAAAAATTAATTTTTGCTTTACTATCAAAAGCTTTCGCTATATTTTTACTTTAGGAAAAATTTGCTGATATGAGGAAAAAAGATGCTTGCAATACAGATTTGTCTTTAGATAGTAATGTAAGTTACTTTTTGAATCATGTAAGTGATTATTCCGAAGAACAGGTAATGGAGTTTTTAAAATCCGTGTATGCAGCT
>CAZIZB010000216.1:0-1372 GCA_964543635.1 uncultured Opitutales bacterium
CCCGGATGCACACTCATAACAAGCAGACGGTTTGTTTGTTGTATCCAATTAGAATAAGCTTCTAGACAAGTTACAGGCGTTTCAGGATTGATTGCAAACCCCCATTCGATTTTACTTTCCTGAAGGATTTTTATGCTATTTTTCAATGAAACAGGGTCGATTTCAACATGTATAAAAATCCTCTGGGCACCACTTTCTATGTAGGTTTCAATAAAGTCCTCTGGATGAGCCAACATAAGATGAACATCACGAAAGAGTTGCGGTGCATACTCCTTAACAGCTTTTACAACACTTGGCCCGAAGGTTATATTAGGAACAAAATGTCCATCCATACAATCCAAATGAACTTGCTGGATTCCTGACTGTACAATACGATCTAAGCCTGCTTTTAAATCCAGTGGATGTGCAGCAAAGAGCGAGGGTAACCATTCCATAGAATTTATCCCTCAAGGTTTGCAAGATACATAGCAATTTTTTGCGCTAGTTCTCGCGTCAACTGTGGCATACGCTGGTATTCGATTAGTTGTGCAGAATCGGTAGCGTTAATGCTGACAGACGCAGAAAAACTTTGATCCTTAAAGAAAACTTTCCCTTGATGATTATACAAAGTGCATTTTACAGAAGCATTAAGAGATAATGTCTTGGCAACATCTGTATCGTATTCATCAACTGTTCCTATGGATCGCCCATAATTCGTAATTTCTGTTTCTAGAACAACATCTGCCGCCTCAATCGTTTTGGCTAATTTAAGTGTACCATAACGCAAAATAGCTTCACGCATTTGCTGAGACAATACTCCCGACATTTGTGCTGCTAGTGCACGCGTTTTTGCTGGCAATACAAAGATAGTCTTTAAATGTGCACGATCAATAGGATACCCTGCTTTATAATTTGAACATCCTACCAAACCTCCCAAAATCAACATCAAAACAAAAAAACGCACGCGCATAACATCACCTTAATTTTACGCTTGCTATCTTCTTAAATTTTTTTTAAATTATCAAGAGCAATGTGAATAAATTTTAGCAATGGAAGTCGGATTAACAAAAATAGAAGAGGTTTCGGTTTTAACGATTAAAGGCCGTGTAGATACAGCCAGTACGTCAAAATTGGAAAATATTTGTAATAAACTTTTATCTCAACAGGAATCTAAAGTGCTCATCGATGGTACTTCAATAGATTTCATCAGTAGTGCCGGTTTGCGTGTCTTGCTCAAGCTTGCAAAGGAAGTAAAAAAATATTCAGGAAACCTAGCCGTAGCTCATATCAACGACCACGTGCATCAAATCTTTAAAATTTCTGGCTTTAACGAACTTTTTCCCATTTATGATAACGTCGTCGAGGGGCTTAATCATTTGCAAAAAAAGTAAGT
>CAZIZB010000217.1:0-1338 GCA_964543635.1 uncultured Opitutales bacterium
TAATATATTCTTAGTGTAAGTTTGAACAGGGAAGGATATGCAATTTGATAAGGTATTAATTGTTGACGATGAATTGGTGATACGTAAAGCTTTGGAAGAGCAATTACATCACAATCGGTACGCAGTAGCGACGGTTTCTTCCTTAGCGGAAGCGCAAGTTCTTCTCAACAAAGACAATTTTGACCTTGTCTTCTTGGATGTTCGGTTGCCGGACGGAAATGGAACGGAGCTGTTGAAGCATTTCAATCAATTGCCGGACTCGGTAGAAAAGCCGCTTACGGTTGTTATAACGGGTTACGGGTCGATAGAATCGGCGGTAGCTTGCATGAAGCTAGGGGCATTTGACTATATTATTAAGCCTTTTTCCTTGCAAGAAATTGATGTTATTTTGCAGAAGGCGGAATCGTTCAGTCATCTGATGAAGGTCAACCAATATTTTTCGAAAAACGGAAGTGACGGGGAATATTCTCCGGAGTTATTGGGGGAAAGTCCGGCGATTCAAAAAATTCGTTCGTTGATTGAAAAAGTTGCGACGACGGAAGCGACGGTCTTAATTACGGGCGAGAATGGAACGGGTAAAGAGCTTGTGGCGCATGAAATTCATCGAAAGAGCCATTTAGCAAACAAGCCTTACATTACAGTTAACTGTGCTGCGATTGCGGAAAACCTAATTGAAAGTGAATTTTTCGGCCATGAAAAGGGTGCGTTTACGAATGCGATACAAAGGCGCATGGGACGTTTTGAGCTGGCCAACAATGGTACGATTTTACTGGATGAAATTGCAGAAATTTCTCCGCACTTACAAGCCAAATTACTCCGCGTATTGCAGGAAAAGGAGTTTGAACGTGTAGGCGGTACGAAAACTTTGAAGGCGAACGTACGGGTGCTGGCATCAACGAATCGCGACCTCAGGAAATCTGTTCAAAAAGGTGATTTCCGTGAAGATTTGTACTATCGATTGAATGTATTTCCGATAGAAATTCCGCCGTTAAGGGAGCGCGGAAATGACGTTTTGCTACTTTCAGACTTCTTTTTGAAACGCTACATGCGAAAGCACGGCATTAAGCTGCAAGGTTTTTCGGAAGAAGCCCGTCGAGCGATTTTGGAGCACACGTGGCCTGGAAATGTCCGCGAATTGCAAAACACGATCGAACGCGCGGTTATTTTATCAAGCGATCAGAAATTGATCCTACCAAATACACTTAATTTGTCGCAACACGTACAAGAAACGGAAGCGCCGGCCGAAGAAGAATCGCTTATAAATCTAGAAACGCTGGAAAAGCGCCACATTCTTCACGTACTGAAGGCCATGAATGGGAATCGTACCAAAGCCGCTTC
>CAZIZB010000218.1:0-1288 GCA_964543635.1 uncultured Opitutales bacterium
TATTTTTCATAAGAAAATTTTTGACCTTCTGGCAGAACTTGTCACACTGTAGTCATGATCATAAAACCAAGAGTTCGAGGATTTATATGTATTACGGCTCATCCAGATGGTTGTGAAGCTCAAGTAAATAAGCAAGTGGAGTATGTTTTGCAGCAAGGAGCTTTTGAAAAGGCGCCGAAGCGTGTACTTATTTTGGGAGCTTCAACGGGTTATGGACTTGCCAGTCGTATTGTAAGTGCGATGGGAGGTAAAGCTGATACTTTTGGTGTGTTTTTTGAAAGACCAGGGGATGATACCAAACCTGCTTCTCCTGGATGGTACAATACGGTTGCTTTTGAAAAAGCTGCTGAGGTTCAAGGTTTAAAGGCCTATTCGATGAATGGTGATGCTTTTTCGGCGGACTTTAAGGCTCAAGTTGTTCGTGAATTGCGCGAAAAAATGAGAAGTGTTGATTGTGTTATTTACAGTTTAGCGGCACCGCGTCGTACCGATAAAGATGACAATATGTACAAATCTGTTTTGAAACCCGTTGGGCAGACATTTACGAGCAAAACCGTTAATACCGATAAGGGTGAAGTCTATGAAACATCTTTAGAACCAGCTACCGAAGATGATGTTTTTCAAACGGTCAAGGTTATGGGAGGTGAAGATTGGGAAGAATGGATCCAGCTTTTGGTTGCAGAAAATTTGTTGGAAAAAGGAGCGACGACGATAGCCTATTCTTATATTGGTCCTGAAGTTACTTGGCCGATTTACAAGTCGGGAACGATTGGTCGTGCTAAGGAACATCTCGCGCAAACTGCTGAAAAATTGAATCAATTCCTGCAGGAAAAGCTCCAAGGTCGTGCGCTTATTTCGGTGAATAAGGCGGTTGTAACTCAAGCAAGTTCTGCTATTCCAGTTGTTCCTTTATACAATTCTGTCCTGTTTAAAGTGATGAAAGAGAAGGGCTTGCATGAAGATTGTATTGAGCAAATTTATCGTTTGTTTGCAGGCTTATTTGATCATAAAGTTCCTTTGCAGCAAGATCGTGCAACCTGTGTTCGTTTAGACGATCGTGAACTACTTCCAGAAGTACAAGAAGAAGTACAAGCGATTTGGGCAAAGATAAACACGGAAAATTTGCATCAATTGAGTGATTTTGATGGTTATCAAGAAAACTTCTTGCAGTTGTTTGGCTTTGAATGTGCCGGTATCGATTACGATGCAGATGTTGAAGCTCAACGTCCCATAAAGCATTTGTTGAATGCATGACGGATCCCATACAGGATTTGTTAAAAACGATTTT
>CAZIZB010000219.1:0-1275 GCA_964543635.1 uncultured Opitutales bacterium
CAAGAAAGCCTAAGGGGGTTACTGGTCAGCAGATTTTTGATTACATAGAAAGAACAGGGACACCTAAAAAGAAAAATTGTGCTGTTAATGCAAGAAATCGTAATGTAATTGTGCCGGCTACGCTATATACGGATCCTAATCAATTGCCACTCAAATATAGACAATATTTTAGTACTATTATGTCTGAACAAAGTAATAAATAAAATGTTTGACAAAAACCATTCTTGCCCGACTATCATGTCGGGCAGTTTGTATTAGGCGGCCTACTGTTTGTGTTCTGAGTTTTTGATTAATTGAAAGAAAGGAAAATGATAATATGAAGAGTAGTGTATTAAAATGTATCGGTTTAGGCTTAGGTTTGCAAGGGCTGCTGTGGGGGGATTTGTGTGAAGTTTGTGGATTGGAGCATAAGCCTGGCCAATGCCCTAAAGAAACGTTAGAATTTCGTTTAGATGAATTTGAAGTTGATGATTGGGATAGTGATGTAGAGGAGGCGTTTGTACAGGAGCATGAGCTAGAGGCCCAGCGCTTACGAGGTGTAAGGAATCGTCACCATTGTCGGACTTTGAAGCAGAAATTGGCTGTTAGGACGACCGATACGGGTACGTTAGAGGTGGATCCGTTGAATGCGGATAGGGTTTATCGAGCTTTGTTGGAAAAATGCGATCGTTTGTTATCGGAAGTAACAATTTTATGTGATCTTGTTCAAGTTTTGGATATGGGGCAAACCTGTAAAGTTTGTAAGGCGGCGCAAGAAGAACAAGAACGTCAAGCCGAACTCCGTCGTCAACGTGAAGAAGCGGAACGTAGACGTATTGCAGCAGAGGAGCAAAGACGCCGTGAGGAAGAAGCAAGAAAGCCTAAGGGGGTTACTGGTCAGCAGATTTTTGATTACATAGAAAGAACTGGGACTCCTGGGAAAAAAATGCAGCAGCTAGATTAATAAGAGTAAATAAAATTACACCAAGTCAATTTTATACAAATCGAAATCAAATACCTCCAAGGTTACAATCTGATTTTGATGCGCTTATGTCTGAGCAAAGTAATAAATAAAATATTTGACAAAAAACCATTACTGCCCGACTATATGGTCGGGTAGTTTGTATTAGGCGGCCTACTGTTTGTGTTCGGAGTTTTTGATTTTAGGTGAAATTGAATAAAATTTATGTAATGATGACTTGACTTTGTGCTGTTTGTTGTGTGATTCTTGCTTAAGAATATTTTTTTAATGAAAGTAGGTACAAAAGTAATTGGGTTGTTCGTAGGTGTTTGTGC
>CAZIZB010000220.1:0-1264 GCA_964543635.1 uncultured Opitutales bacterium
TAATAAATTTTTAGTGGGTAAAATACACTTCTTGGAAGTAAGTATAGAGCTTTATTGCACACTCATAAATTTTTGATTTTACAATCTTCTAAAAAAATGTTAAATTAGATGAAGCATGGCGGAAGAAGACACAGAAATTGAAAACTCTGGTGAAGTTGAAGTTTCCAATGAAACTGAAGAATCTAGAGTAGAAGGCGTTTCGGATGAAATTGAAAATCAAGACATAACCTATGTCCTTAAAATTTTAAATGGTCCTCACGTAGGAGCGGAAGTCAGTTTATCGGATAAAACTTGGGTTGTTGGACGTTCCGATACCTGTGATATTGCTTTGTTAGATGAAACCTTAAAAGAGCAACATGCAAAATTTTCTTTAAGAGAGGGTAAAGTTTTTTGTGAACCGTTTGAAGGTGCTACGGTATCTGTGGATGGTTTTACTTTAGATGGGCCAACGGAATTAAAAAAATATCAATCTATTTTATGTGGAAAAACCTTACTTTCAGTGGGTCCAAATAATGAGGCTTGGCCAGAAATTTCTTTAAAAGAGGCAAAAGTAGAAGAAAAGAAAGAATCTCAATCGGAACTAGAGGTATCAGAAGAAATCCAAGAAGTAAAAAAAGAACAAGAAGAAAAATCATCACATTTTCTATTTTTTTCAAAATTAAAAAAAATTGTTTGTTCTTTACGTGGTTGGTTAATCATTATTTTTGTTTTTTTAGGTGTTTCCTTTATTTTTCATAGCAATGAATCCACTACTTCAGAATCTGATAAAAAAAATTTTCCTATTGTTTCCCTAAAGGCCTCCATTGAAAAAGTTTTGGAAGAATTTGAGATAGATCCTAGTTTAGTAAAATTGGGATTAAGCGGAAAAATGTTTACGCTTCAATGTTATGTGGATACTTTAGAAACCAAAAAAGTATTACAGGATAAATTACGTGCTTTGCCTAATGTTTCATTTCAAACCTTACGTATTTTTGCACAGCAGTCCTTTTTAGAGCAAGCACAAGAAGCTCTGAAATCTTTACAAACTGTACAAGTTGTTGCTGCAGCTCGTTTGGATACGCTTATTTTAAAAGGTTATCTTTATGATATGGAACAGTTGCCTGCTTTTAAAAGTCGTTTGTTTTATGATATTATGGGGTTAAATGCTCTGGAAACATCGTTATTAAGCCAAGATGATGTTTATAAATTGGCATCAAATTTGCTTACACGATATAATTTGATGGGATTGTTGAAGATACAACCAATGAAAACAGGTATTATGGTA
>CAZIZB010000221.1:0-1254 GCA_964543635.1 uncultured Opitutales bacterium
TTTTTATTGGCAGGATCCTTATCGAACACACCTTCACACACCTCAAAAAATGGCACATCCTGGCCGCGCGTTACCGCGGCCACCTCGATTCCTATTCCCAAATTTTCCAAACGATTGCAGGTATTTATAACCTCTCCCTTGCTAAATAGCACAAGTACGGCCATCAGTCCCGGTTAGCTATTTTTTATCCTCGGACTTTTGCAGGACGTCTATTCTTTATAATCTCCAATTAATTCTTTTAAATCATTTTTTACTCCCGTTTTTTCTTGTGCTTCAGACTTTTACAGGATGTCTAATGTTTTCGAATTCATGCTTTAAAACACAAGCAAAAATCATACCCAGACTGTGAAGATTTTAGAAAAATTCACCAGAAAAAATAATTTTTCAACTGCTAAAATTTGTATTTACGGCGTATAAGCCAGATTCTGTACAATAAATGCCGCATTCATTTATCTAACAACTTTCATTGTTCTCTTACGAGTGCGACGAACCCGAAGTTATCGAGCGGGCCACTCAACTCCCTATTTCGTCTTGCACCGGATTGGGTTTATCCTGCCATAAACATCACTGTTTACGCGGTGAGCTCTTACCTCGCCTTTTCACCCTTACCACTTTTGTGGCGGTTTATTTTCTGTGACACTAGCCATCCAAGTTTTACCTTGTCCCTTGCTTTCGCGAGGAATCCTGCCCTATGGTGTCCGGACTTTCCTCTCCGAGCCTTTAACTCAGAGCGAATGCGCCGCCGTAAATACATACCTAACAAACAAATTATAGTTTACAATTGCAATTCAAAAATAAACAAATTTGTAAACATTTAAACAAGTTGAAAAAACCTACAAACAATAAATCTACCCTAGGGTAGATTCAATGAAACTCAAAAGGTATTATGAAAAAAATGGCGGGATGAACGAGACTCGAACTCGCGACCTCCTGCGTGACAGGCAGGCGTTCTAACCAGCTGAACTACCACCCCGCGTTACGATTAAAATAATGAAAAATAATTATCCCAACTGTCAACTCTTTTTTTGTTAAATCTATAAAAGATAGTTAAAATCTCAGAATTAACGATAAACCTTTCATCCGTTCGACAAAAATTGTAAACCCCACTAAATAAAATAACTTAAAAGACTTTGTTTTTTTAAAAAAAGTGTTATTATTAAGTGCGGTGTTTTATGAAAACGACACAACTTTTATTTTATTTATTGTTGTTAATTGGGGCGCTTAACACGACTCATAATGCGGTCTATAATCAAT
>CAZIZB010000222.1:0-1242 GCA_964543635.1 uncultured Opitutales bacterium
CGGCCATCCAACAAATTTTTTCAATCGCATGATTAAATTTCGAAATAACATAAGCGGAAAAAAAGGCCATAATGAGATTAATAAGCAACCAAGGATTTCGTTTCTTCAAACTATACCAAATGGTATCATGGATGCTTTCATCGGCACCCGCACCATGCAACTGTTGCAAATCCGCCGTTGCAGCTTCCTGTACAATATCCAAAACGTCATCGTGCGTTACAATACCTAACAAACGGTTCTTTTCGTCCACAATAGGAACATCAAAGAGATTGTATTCCGCCATTTTATTGGCAACGGTTTCTTTATCAACCTCCGGCAAACAAGCAATCGTTTGGATATTCGTATCCATAATTTCGCTAACAGTTTGCTTAGGATCTGAAAAGATAAGATTTTTTAAGGAAGTAACGCCCAATAAGCGATTTTTTTCATCTAAAACGTAAAGATCGTACAAGTTTTCCACTTTTTTGCGATCTTTTCGCACATGCTCAAGCGCTTCTTGCAAGGTCCAACTAGAACGCAAAATAGCCACTTCTGGATTCATAACACCACCAGCGGTGTTCGGATCATACCGAAGCAATTTGCGAAGCGTGAAAGCTAATTCCGGATTAATTCTTGCTAAAAGACGGACTTTATCTTCTTCATCTAACTCGCTAACAAGGTCCGCAGCATCATCGGCATCCAGAAGTTCAATAATGCGCGCCGCACGAAATTCCCGCATGGCACTCAGTACTTCCGCCGAATCTTCTGCATTCATTTCCGCCAAGATGTCCGAAGCACTTTCTTCAGACAATCGCCTTAGAAATAAACGTCGCTCTTCAACTGTTAAACGCTCAAGAAAAGAACCGATTTCTTTAGGTGAAGTACGCGCTAATTTTGCCGGATCCAAATGCTCAAAATGCGTTTCAAGGTGCTCGTTAAGCTCCTCAAACGTATATTGCTCGAGCGTTTGCGCAATCGGATGGTCTTGTATTAGATCTGGCATAGCTTTGAAAAATAAAATTAAATAGCTTTTTGCATAAATCAACGTTTTTTTAAGATTTTCTATAGAAAGGGCAAAATTAACTTACTTAATTCATATTCTAAGTTGTTTCGCTAACGATTGTTTCCTAGATAGAAATTTATCCTAAAAAATGCATTGACTTTTGGACATAAAAATTTTCTGATGAATAAGTAAAGTAAATTGGGTCGGTAGCTCAACGGTAGAGCAGTGGCCTTTTAAGCCATTGGTTCAGGGTTCGAATC
>CAZIZB010000223.1:0-1187 GCA_964543635.1 uncultured Opitutales bacterium
AGTGATGAGCCTTTATTTGCTTTGCCGGATGTCATTGACGAAGAAAAAGGTCCTTATGTAGACTTTATCGAAACTTTAACAAAATTACGTGTTAAGCTCTTAAATGATAGCATAGATTTTGAAAAAAGTCTTTCTGCAGAAGAAATTACAGACGAATTGAATGAAAAATATCGTCAAGAGTATTTTGAAGGAACGGCTATTCATGCATATCGCGAGCTGATTGATATTTTGGAATATGTTCCAGAAGGTTTTGAACTCGATAAAGAAGAAAAGGCCACACTGCATTCAGATGAAGATTATTCGGATTTAGCCGAAGATTTTGATGAAGAAAAGGATACGCTAGAAGAAGATGAAACCATGCAATGGGATGAAGAGTGGGATGATCGCAAAAATAAGTAATTTTAGCTTGCATTAATTTTTTTTATTTGAGATTTTCTCATTAAGCTTTTATTGAGGCACGGTAGCCAAGTGGTAAGGCAGGAGTCTGCAAAACTTCTATACGTCGGTTCAATTCCGACCCGTGCCTCCAATGGTTTTTTCTAATGAAACGATTGCAACAAGAGTGGATTCAATTGAGACGTAAGCGCTTTCGCTTGCTAAAAAAATGGTTACGTTATTTACCTTCTCGTTCTTCTATTCGCAAAAATCGTTTTATTGGTAAGTGGGGAAGAAAGTTTTTAGATAAGTATCCGGAATTGTGGTCTTTTGCTTATGGTCCTATGCGCTCAGCTTATTATGCGGGCTGGATTTTGACATTCATGCCCGTTATGGGACTCCAAATCACTTTAGCTATTATTTTGGCCATTTTTTTAAGAGCTAATGTAATGGTTCTTGTTGCCTTGCAAATGATTTCTAATCCTTTTACAATAGGCTTTCTGTGGACTTTTGAGTACCATATTGGAAAATTTATTCTATCTTTTTTGCCGTATCAACAAAGAACACTTATGGAAGTTACCTTGGCAGAAACGGTCCAAAAAAGTTTTTCAGGGCATTCTTTTTTTAAAGCTACTTTGGCGATATGTTTAGGAGGACTTGTGCTTGGAATTCTTTTCGGGAAGCTATCGTGCTTAATTCATCAATACATTCTTAAGCGTACCGTTGTTACTTACGAAGAGTTTATACAGCAAAAAATTAACGACCTTAATCGTTTAAAAAAAGATTCTGATGATTTTATAGGAAAAGTATAA
>CAZIZB010000224.1:0-1174 GCA_964543635.1 uncultured Opitutales bacterium
CACACAAGGTGGTGAAAAAATTGGTGGCGATATACAATTGAAATTCGCAGGAAAAGATACTAGTCTCAAGTTGCAATTTACTCCACAAAACCAATTGTCTGGTTTTCCAGGTGATGCAACAGGTATAAAACACTATAGTAGTGCCATTCAAAATAGGAGTCTTCAAAAAACTGGAGAAAAAGGCGATCATGCCGTGAATTTATGGAAACAAGACATTGAAGTAAATGGTCAAAATATGCAATTTTTGCGTCACGGATGTACTCGCGGAGGTGAAGAAGCAAGCAAAGAAATTTTATTAAATGCCTTAATGCTACAACATGGAGATGCGATTAATGAATGGCAAGAAGATGCTGAACCCTTAAACTTACAATTTACAAATGTACAATTAATGACATTAGGTCACCTTGCTGATCGTAAAATGCCAATAGAACAAATAAATGCTTTTAAGAATTTAGCAGAAAACCAACCCATAGAGTTAACTACAAAAGAGGGAAAGACGATTAAGGTTAATATTGACAAACCTTTATTATTTGATTTTGGGGTAAATGCGCAACATTTTAGAAACTTTGAGAAAGTTTTAGCAGATTCTGGAAATAAGGATGCAATTAAAGCTCAAAATTTAGAAAGTTTTAAGCAATTATTTGGAGAAAATTTCCCAAATATAGTAAAAGGTAAAACTGATTTTAACGAAGGTAGTCTTATAAAAAAGAAATTAGATAGCCTTCCAGATGATGATCCTAAAAAGCAACAAATACAAACCTTAGCTAACCAAATTTTAGAAATCTATCAATCGCATCCGGAAGGATTAAAGGAAAATGCTTATGCACTTCCAACACGTGTTTTAGCATTAACTAACTTACTTGGTTATGCCAGTTCATTTAATTGTAAAAGTGGCAAAGATAGAACAGGAGTTTGCGCAATGGAATTATCCAATTTGTGTGCTCAAATGATGTCAGGACAAGAGATTAGCAAACCAATGGAACCCATCACCGATCAAGAAAAAAACAACTTACAGGCTATTTATAAAGAAGGTTCATGCGCAAAAGACATTGCAAGAATCAATACAATTTTTCAAGACAATTTAAATATTCAAGAAGTTTTAGGATTTGATTCAGTTGGAAAACGGTTTGGCGTAGATTGGACAAAAAGTTTCGAAGAAAATGTTGAGAGTTTT
>CAZIZB010000225.1:0-1151 GCA_964543635.1 uncultured Opitutales bacterium
CTTTGCATCTCCTGCTTCTCGGTTCTTTTTTGAACTTAGGGGGGTGCACTTCAAATCTAAACAAACCGGAACAAATACGGTCGCAATAATAGGAATTGTACCAAAAGAAGATCCAATACCCATGGTTATAATAAGGCCAACACAAACGATACAAAAGGCACATATGCCTTTATTCGCCGGCAATAATTGCAGTAAATCACTCGCAAGCGTTTATATACAACCTGCCTCTTTCAAAATATTGGCAAAACCTACTGCAGCCAACATTGCAAAAGCTACAAAACCCATCATATAAATTTCTTCATACATGAGCTGATCCAAAGCCTTCTTCTCAACCACCTTTAAAACAAACAACACACTCAAACCAACAAACAAAAAGAAAAATCAAGCTGAGCAATAGGCCCCAATCACTTAACTGGTGGTGGGGGAGCGATTCGAACGCTCGAAAGGGAAACCCTGACAGATTTACAGTCTGCATCCTTTAGCCACTTGGATACCCCACCACTGTGATTATTAAATGTAAGTGTTTTTTTTTACTTGCCAAGAACTTTTTTGAAAAAATTTAATACATTGACTTCAAAACAAGTTTTAGGCAATTCTAATACCATGCAAATTGAAACGTTCAACGAACACAGTATTTATAAAATAGCAGACGTAAACCCTATCCTAGAAGCACTAGAATCCTACATACCTATCGGTTATACAGAAATCTCAATCGCTTTTGTAACAGAACAAACAATCTGTGATCTACATGAACATTTTTTGCAAAATCCAGATCCAACAGACGTTATTACCTTTCCTGCAAGCGATGAAGATGTAGAAAAAGTTGGCGAAATTTGCATTTCTATTGATGAAGCCTTAAAATATTGCAACGAAAATAATTCCCTTGAAGAAGAATTAACGCTCTATCTAGTTCATGGTTGGCTACATTTAGCCCATTATGATGACATCCAAGAAGAGGATCGTTTGCTCATGCGTCAAAAAGAAAAAGAAGTTCTAGCCTTTCTTAAAACACAAAAAATCTCAAGGCTTATTCTTCTTTAAATGTAAGTTCAACTTTGAAGTGCAACACAGGAGGTAAAAGGTTGAGAAAAGCAGAAAGAGATGTGAAGCTAGCATTTTCAGATAACGTAAAAGAAGAAAATGCAATACAA
>CAZIZB010000226.1:0-1103 GCA_964543635.1 uncultured Opitutales bacterium
TTATTGTTGTTAATTGGGGCGCTTAACACGACTCATAATGCGGTCTATAATCAATGTATTTTGTACATTAATCAAGATTTGCTGGGTTCGCAATACCAACTAAAATTGACCTTATCGGTCTATTTTTGTGCAATTTTTTTCGTGCGCTGTCTGGTAGGAACTGTTGCCGATCGTTATAGTGCAAAAAAATGCCTTTTTATTGCCTTGTGCGTTGCTTTAATCGGCCACATTTTAGCTTGTATTTCAACCAATATGCCAATGTTCATTGTCGCTCGATTTATTCAAGGGCTAGGCTTAGGTGGCGGACAAGTTCTTGGCTTGGTTATTTTAATGCAATTATTTACATTTAAAGGTCGTGCTTCGATTATTGCAACAGAACAAGTCTTTTTCTCTCTAGCCTCTATTTGTCTTCCATTATTGGGACACACTTTTTCAACCTGCTTATCTTGGCGACTTATTTACACAATCTACATTGGAATCGCCCTATTTTCGCTCTTGTATCTTTTGATTTTTCAACCCCAAGAAGCAACCGTTGAACTTCCAAGCGCAATTAGCAAAACTTCAACAACAAATCCACAAAAAAGCTTTTTTCGTAATTGGCAATTTCTAATTCCGACATTCATGGCATGCTTTTCTATTTCGGGTTACATTCTTTGGGGAAGCTATTTTAGCTTATTAATACACCACTACAATATTGATTTGCGTTATTTACTCATGTACCAATTACTTCCAATTATCCCCTATTTTACCTGCTCTCTGCTCTTCAAAAAATGGACTACATACCTTTCTCAAAAACAAATCTATAAACGTATTTTCTTCTGCCAGTTGTGCGCGTTTCTGGGAATTATCCTACTCTTTTGCTGGGACAAAACCACGGCAAGTTTTAAGTTCCTCTTATTAATCCCCATCCTACTACACAATGTTGCAGGTTCGTTTTTTAGACCCCTGATGCAAGAAAAAGCATTAAATGCCGTTCCTAACAACCGTATTGGAACAGCAAGTTCGTTTATTTCCATCTGCCAAGTCGGCGTAAATGCATTTTTCTCGATCGTCATTAACTGTACTACATGCTTTTTGCCAACGTTCGTCAGCATCCAATCGTT
>CAZIZB010000227.1:0-1093 GCA_964543635.1 uncultured Opitutales bacterium
TTTTATTTGTTTTTGCCAATTGTGGTTTTTGTCGCTTAACATTAGAACGTTTGTTCTATAAAGTTTTTACTTGAATAATAAAAACAATGCTTTAAGGTTAATAAAGGAGGGTTTTATGACAACATATGTAGTTTTAATTTTGTTTCCGATTTTCTTAGGTTTGTGGGCCCAAATGCAAGTCCATTCGAAGTATGCCAAGTGGTCGAAGGTTGCTTCCAAAGGCCGCATAACGGGCGCTGAAGCCGCACAAGCAGTTATGGAACAGGCCGGAATCCACAACGTGAGAATCGTCAAGGTCGGTGGGAAATTGACTGATCATTACGACCCCATCCATCGACAACTCGCTTTGAGCGAAGAAAATTATCATGGAACCTCTCTGGCGGCTTTGGGCGTCGCTGCCCATGAGGCCGGTCATGCCATCCAACACAAACAAGCTTATGTCCCTTTACAATGGCGTTCGACACTTATTCCCGTCACCAATATCGCTTGCCAAATGCTACCTTTTGTTATCTTCGGCGGCTTTTTCCTAAATATGTTCGGACTCATCAAGCTAGCCGTCTGGATTTACCTTATTCTCGCCGTTTTTCAATTGGTAACCTTGCCTGTAGAATTTGACGCAAGCGCTCGTGCCAAAAAGATACTCGTAAATTTGTCCATCATCGACCGCGAAGAATCCAAAGGCGTTTGCGAAACTTTAAACGCAGCTGCTTTTACTTATGTAGCCGCTTTTATCGCTTCTTTGGGACAACTCGCCTATTATATATTGTTATCTAGAGGCCAAAACGATGACTGAGAGTTGGTCGTGGGATCGTAAAAACCCCGTTCTTTGGACAATCGATTCCGAGGAAATTTGCCATGATTACGGCTTTTGCCAAACTTATTGCAGTAAAGCCCGCCATCCCGATGGCCGAACCCACGATTACCATTTTGTTGCTTGTAAAGATTGGGTTCAGTGCATAGCCTTAACTAAAGACAATCACCTCGTACTCGTTAGTCAGTTTCGTATTGGTAATAAAGCATTAACGCTTGAATTACCCGGCGGTGGGGTCGATAAAAATGAAAACATCGTCGATGCAGCCCGTCGAGAATTAGC
>CAZIZB010000228.1:0-1084 GCA_964543635.1 uncultured Opitutales bacterium
CTCCAATTTTTTTCAAGTTGTGCATAATCTAATGTTTGGTGTACGTTTATTTTTATTTTTTCATTTTGTTCAGCTGTAATTAAACTGCCACAAAAAATTTCAAAATGCATTGCTTTGGTAATTTCGGTTTCTTCTTCAAGACCATCATGAAAATCTTGTAAAGAGAATAAATTTCTTTCAAAAGTTCCATCTAGGTTGGTCCAAATTTGTGTATCATCCATACCGCTAAAGAATTCATATCCGCAAAAATCTAATTGTTCATGGATCATATGATTCAATTCATGATATAACAAAAGTGAAGCTTTTTCCTCTAAAATAGAATCCGTACTGATTATTGCATGACGATCTGCTTGGTATTCTGAAAAAGGAAAAGGTTCATCATTTGTGTTAATTATAAATTTAAGAGGCATTTTAGAAAAGAAATCCATACAAAGAGTTAAAATGGTAACTTGTTTTGAAATGTTGTGACGACATAACTCTTGAAATACTTGTTTAAGATCTTTTTTATATTTATTGGCTGCCTCTTCTGATATTTTATAATAATGATATATATCCATGATTCCATATTCAGTCGTATGTTGTTTTATGAGTAGGCATACAAAAATTTCTCGATTTTGAATCCATTTATCCAATTCTTCTTGCAAAAACGTATCCTTTTGAGAAAGTTTAATTGCGTAAGCTTTTAATTCAGGATTAAAGCCGTTAATGATGGAGTCAAAGTCGATGATGCGTAAATTGTTTATACCTGCAATTTGACACTCTGCTTCGTTTGCTTCTCTAGAGTATTTGAGAAAATTGTTTTCAGATTTTTGAGGTATTGGAGGAGGTGTTTCAAGGGTTAAAGATAGGGAAGTATCTGAATAGCATTCGATATAGCGTGGACATCCGTAAGTATTCTGTTGTATTACGGTTATATATCCAGCCATTTTACATATCCAATCCTCAATTTCTTGTTGGGTTGTGATTCCAAATGTAGTTAATGTGAGAGTTGTTGTTATTGCAAATAAGTGTAAGATTAATTTAAACATGGAAGTGTATGCTTCCTTTTTTGTCTATTGTTGTCAACAAAAAATAAAACAAAAAT
>CAZIZB010000229.1:0-1070 GCA_964543635.1 uncultured Opitutales bacterium
ATAAAACATTTAATGAGACAATCTGTTTCAGGAACAGTTGTTATTAATGGCATACGAAAAGGAAAGTTTGAAAAAATAGGAAAGTTTGAAATATTACAATCAGATGATGGAAGTGCTTTACTTCCTAAATACTCAAAACATATTGTTTTAAATAATTATAAGAGTGCCGATTTATCAAAGGAAGAAAATGATTTCCTCATGCAAAATCTTATCAGTATTTCCTTAAATGAAAGTTTCTTTCGACGTCTTCAAGCAATAAATTCACCAAGAAAGATTTTGGTTGTTATAGACGATGAAAGATTGTCTTACAAATATTGGCTTTCGGAAAAGAATCCGAATAAAATTCTTTCAGAAGCAAGAGATATAGAAAAAATCTTGGAACAAAATTCTAATGCAGATATAAAACTTTATTACAATGGTGTTTGTTTTCAAAAAATTGTAGATCGATATTGAATGTTTAAGATCAAGATTTTCTATTGCAAAGGAATCTTGATCTTAACTTTTTTAAATATTATATTTTAAACTGCTTAAATATTTTCCTTCTTTTGTTTCTGGAAATAAATCATTCATGCAAGCCGTATATCCTTTGTAATATATTTTTGATAAAATGAGTCCTAATTCCATTCTCTTGCAAAAATCCCATGGGATTATGTAATTTTTTTTGTTTACGATTTTAAATAAATAAGCATACTTACAATAAAAATAATGATCTGGGTAATCTATGCTTTCTTGCTTATTACACCAATCATGAAAATTTTCTTCTGTGTTGACAATTTTTTTTAATTCTTGTTTTTCTTCTTCGTTATAAATTTCCCAATATTCATCTTCACAAATTTGTATTATTCCTTCAGGGAAGTTGAATTTTATGCCAATATATTCAAACTTGTCATCATACTCATTCCATAATTCATGGGTCCAATCGCTAAGTTCTTGTGGCAACTCCACGCCATCGATTCCTTCTGCTACTAGCGTCGGCCCTCCTTCATAAAATACATCTATCCGATTCCCCCAAGCACAGAGCCCGTTTAGCCAGATTATTGCTCCAAATTCAATTAATTTCGTGATTTTAT
>CAZIZB010000230.1:0-1035 GCA_964543635.1 uncultured Opitutales bacterium
TTTTTGTAATTTCCTGAAAAAAGAGATCTAAGGGTAATTTAAGTTCTTTTTTTAGCAAAGAAGTTGTAATAGCATCGTCTATGAGTTTTTCGAAATCTTGTTGTTTGGGATGGATGTCAAAATGGAGGTTTTTGAGAGCTTGTAGAATAAATTCTTTATCAAAAGAAACACCCATTTGATATTTTAATTCAGATTGAATCAAACGAGCCGCTTCTTCGAAATGCTCCTGAATCCATTGGTTTAAGGCATGGTGAGCTTGTACAAATGCTTTGGTTAATTCTGAAGAGTGGACACAAAAATCGTTAGAAACAACTAAAATGGTTGTCCAGCTTTCTTTGTCATCTAAATAAAGTATGCCTTCTCCTTCTGAAATAAGGCGAGAACGCCAAGGTTCTATCGTCCAAGCGCCATCAATTTGTTTCTTTTTAAATAACATGAGTTGATCTGGGTTGTTAGCCGGTAAAATCATGAGTTTTATGGCATTTTTTTGTTGATTTTGAACCCAATTGCGGCATGCAACATCTTGCGTATTGCCATATTGTGGGCTCGCAATTTTTTTGCCATTCCATTCTTTTAGAGGCTTTTGAGCTAGATCCTTTTGGATAACAAGGCCAGCGCCACCACGAATAGCTCCAGACAGTAAACGGACTTCTTTCCCTTTGGATCTTAGATAAGTGTTTAATGCCGGGTTAGGACCTACATAGGATAAATCAATCGTGCTGGCAACAAGACTTTCCATTGCAGTAGGACCTGCATTAAATCGATACCATTCAACTTTATAATTTTCAGGCAAATAACTTGTAAACCAATCTTTCCCTTCTCGTGCCAGCGCTTGTGCTACAAGTGCGTGCGGATGAGTAATGTTAGGGAAAAAACCAACACGAATCTTTTTTATTTCTGGTGTATGAGACGAGGTATCTTTTTTAAAAGGAAATGAAAAACTAAAACAAGCTAAATTAAAACAGAAAAAATACAAAACGGATTTCATGCTTTTATTTTAGATGTTTTTAAAGAAAAATAAAGAGATTTTTAATA
>CAZIZB010000231.1:0-1022 GCA_964543635.1 uncultured Opitutales bacterium
ACTAGGATACCAAAATAAGCCAATTGTATTGTTCGGTGTATTATTGTAAAACGCCATTAAGCCTTCGCTGTCATCTTTTCCTAGTGCGTAATTCTTGCTAATGTGCATTTCTTTTGAGGCGCACTTAACTCGTTCTCTGGCTTCTACAGCATTATCTGGTGAAATAAGTTCAGTTGCTAACTTCCGCATATTAATTGCAACCAAGTGGATGCACACGCTATATTTTTCCTCAATTTGATGTATTGTTTCTTTCGCTGCCTCTAGCGCATGCAGTACTATGTAGTAAATTGTCTTGCCTGAAAAGTTTCTTTTTGACATCTCAATAAACTTTTCTAATGATCCTCCAGTGCCACAGCAATCGTCGATGATAACAATATTTTCAATTAACGCCCACTCATCTTCAGGGATAGCTCGGAGATCATCGGTGCATAGATTTTTATCAACCTTGTTTATTAGTCTATATTCCGTCCAATAATCTACTGAACTACATATTCTTCCGTCTTTCTTTTTGATATATGTATGCAATGCTGTTTCATCGCTTAAGCCAAAGTTTTCTGACAATTCACTGTGCAATCTGATTAGCATTTCATTTGCTTCTTGATGACTATAGTAATCAAAATCGGAAATCATCTGAAGCACAAGTGGAACTATCTCTTGTGGAAGAGATGCAATCCATTTATCAACTCTTTCATTAAATAAATCTATTCTGCCGTCTAAACAAGGATGCTTATGCAAGAAAGCCTCTTTTGCTTTTTTTAAATCCATTTGTTCTCACCTTCTTATAGAACAAAATAGTCATAATCAGTAATATTTCATGTAATTATTATACATTACGACATACCTGAGTTCAAGAATTTTCTTAAGCCCATTACCTGAACCGGCATGATTGATTCGTTCATAATGAAAACTTGCTCAATAAACTATTCTTGTATTTTGCAATATTTCAAAATACAGAAAACAACTTATGTGACACAGAAAACTGTACATTTCATTTGGGTCATTAGGGTATACCCTAATGGTAT
>CAZIZB010000232.1:0-1021 GCA_964543635.1 uncultured Opitutales bacterium
ATTATTAAAAATAATGCCTTTTCCAAAAAGCACAATCTTTTTTACAATAATCTTGCAAGTTCAACTTTGAAATGCAACACGCGAGGTAAAAGGTTGCGAAAAGCAGAAAGAGATGTGAAGATAGCATTTTCTGACAAAACAAAAGATGAAAATGCAGTACAAACACATCTCTAGACCTCCTGCAAAAGTCTGAAGCACAAGAAAAAACGGAAGTAAAAAAGGATTGAAAAACAAAGATGAGTAGGATAAAAATGAAATATGTTAATCAAAACCCTACTCAAGAAAAAGTATTTGCGACGGATCAGCGGAGTCAAGCACGAAAAGTTTGAAAAATGTGTGAGTAAGCTAAAACCCGCTTGGGAAGCGGCGCAAAGGCGGAAGCGTGTTACGGGTCGTCCGTATGGGATTGGGGTAAACTAAATTTTCTTTAAACGTTCTTCTTCATTAGCTCGCTGTAAAGCTTCAATAAAATTGTCTAACTCACCATCTAAGACCTGCATCAAATTATGCGAAGTTAAGCCTATACGATGATCCGTAACACGATTTTGAGTGAAATTATAAGTTCGAATACGATCTGAACGATCTCCCGAACCAATTTGTTGCTTACGAGCATCAGCATATTTTTGCTGCTCCTCTTCTTGTTTTTGCTTCAATAAGCGTGAACGTAGAACTTGCAGGGCTTTAGCTTTATTTTTCTGTTGAGAACGTTCATCCGCACAGGTAACAATAAGTCCACTTGGCTTATGAAGAATTTGGACGGCAGAATCGGTCGTATTGACACCTTGACCTCCAGGACCACTTGCACGACAAATACTAATTTCAAGTTCATCGGGTGCAATAACAATATCTACTTCTTGGGCCTCAGGTAAAACCGCTACCGTTGCTGAAGACGTATGAATACGGCCATTGGTTTCAGTAACAGGAACGCGTTGTACGCGATGTCCGCCACTTTCATATTTTAAAGTTTTGTAGACGTTTTCTCCACAAATAAGAAAAATAATTTCTTTAAAACCGCCGGATT